>DUKF01000100.1:0-10767 GCA_013329455.1 Methanotrichaceae archaeon
CGTCGGCATAGTGGCGATAGCCGACCAGGTTCTGGCCCCGGAGGAGCATTTGGAGGGGGGTGTTTGGCATGGCGAGCTTTAGGGCGCGAAGCCTCTCCCAGGGATCTTCGTTGAGGTACCTGATGCAGGAGTCGAAGGTGGCACCTCCCCAGACTTCCATGGAGAAGAAGCCCACCTCGTCGAGCTTCTCTGCTATCGGGAGCATGTCCCTCGTTCTCATCCTGGTGGCCAAAAGTGATTGATGAGCATCTCTAAAAACCGTCTCCGTTAGCCTTACTTTACTCATGAGATCAACCTTTTACATCTGTCAGATCATTTCGTGTTTTTCGAGCTCTCTCAAAACGTGATATCCCTGATCGGTGAGCATGTACTTCTTCCAGGTATGCTTCTCAGGGGTTATGCACTCAACCAGTTCCAGCTCTTCGCACTCCTTTATGGCGCGGCTTATATTCTGAATTGACCGATCTGTGATTTGAGCGACTTCTGAAGCTTTGACCACTCTGGAATGTCGGATCGTCTTCATCAAGAGAAGGCGCCGATCTACGCTGAGGACCCACCTGACTATCTCGTCAACGTTCATAAGGATTACCAGCCTGGATCGTTTCTCCTAGGAGGGGTTATTATAAGTTATTTAAACCTGGTGGAGTGGTTAGCAGATTATATAAAAATCCTTCGCCTCAGTCATCCGGGTCATCGCCAAGGGGGTTGATGGATCGCTGGATTCTGATTTTTCGATAGGGGATCTGGACAAGAAAGAGGAAACGGAACCAACTCAGATCGGCCCGGAAGTAAACCCTGGATGGGGAGACTACGTCGATATAAAACCGGTACTCGACCTGAAATAGACTTATGATCGGAACACCGGATCTGGAGTGTCAACTTTTATTTCAGATTGATCGTCGTACTTCTGGAAGGGCGCCGGTCATGACCCCGCGCCTTTAATGTATTGATTGGTTGTGAAGGTCTGAGAAACTGTTATGAGAAGTCACATAACGGGACTTTGCGTTATTGCCATAAAATCTTCAATTGAAAGAACCACCAGAACCGTTTAAAAGAGGGAATCTGACCTTCCATTCAGAAAGATTACGGCAGCAAGATGTTGACCTGCACATTAGTGTGCGCCACAAGTGTCTATTAGTATTTTGTTTCCATCTCGCCGATTGTGAGGATCCATGAGAGCCNNTGTGAGTTCAAAAAATGAGATACCTAATCTGAACCCGAACGAGAGAATAGTTCATCTGGCCTTCAGGGCTTCGAACGTGGACTTCCTGAACCTGATGAAGATATGCCCCAGGCTACGGGCGATCCAAGTCCCACCATCCTACCACAAAACCATGTCCCGGGCGATTCAGCTGTTCCTGGAGATGCAGGGGATCGATCTATTGGAAGGCGACGTCTGGGGACACAGAAAGGACATCGATGAGTACTACATGGTGGACGAAGAGGCGATCGGCGAGATCGAGTCCATGATCAAGGAAGGCGTGAGCATCGAAGATGCCGCCGAGCAGATCATGAAGAAGACGAGGCTCGCGCCCGATCTGATCAAGTATATCGCCAAATCCAAAATAACGGTTTGAACTTCGAAAGGGGCGATTGCTCGGAGACGTCTCTTTGCCCCTCTTCTTCAGTTTTACTCGTCCTTTAGGATATGAGATGCAAGCTTACAGTTGGCCCTCTTTCTGATGGAAGGATCGATTTCGCGTCCTTTCTCCCGAAGTGTCTTCGCAAATGGGGTTGGCCGCGCACACTGAAGTGCGTCGATTAACCTAACAAGTCAGTCTATACAATTATCTATTAATACTCTGATTACATTTTAGCAATTGTTGAGGTGAAAGGTCATGAAAATGAGAGTTGTGAGTTCAAAAAATGAGATACCAGATCTGAGCCCGAACGAGAGGATAGTCCATCTTGCGTTCAGGCCTTCAAATGTTGACTTTCTTACCCTGATGAAGATATGCCCCAGGCTTCGGGCCGTCCAGGTTCCTCCATCCTACCACAAGACCATGTCCAAAGCCATACAGGTCTTCCTCGAGATGCAGGGGATCGATCTATTGGTGGGCGACGTCTGGGGTCACAGAAAGGACATCGACGAGTACTACATGGTGGACGAAGAGACGATCGGCGAGATCGAGTCCATGATCGCAAACGGTGTGAGCGTCGATGAGGCGGCAGACCAGATCCAGAAGAAGACGAGGCTGGCAACCGATCTGATCAAGTACATCGCCAAGTCCAAGATAACCGCCTGAAACCTTCAGGCGGACTTTGGACCGCGCCAAGAGATATTCATTTCTGTCTAGATTATAAGGGGATTCTCCGAAGGCTATTTTCGATCCCCACCCCGATTAAACGTCTTCGTCGCAAAACTGCAGGCCTCGTTTGACGAACGCTTGACGAGAAGAGGTCAGCAGAGATTGGAAGAGGTTTACTTCCAAGACAGTTCTCTTTTAACCGCGGAAGAGGGAAACGTGAAAGCCAGAATTTTAGCGATAGAATGATGAGTGCTATCACAATCTCAAGGGCTTACGAAGCGTATTGTCACCATCAAGCCTCGATATGGACGTTAGTATACATCGCAAGTAACTATAAATACTTTGATTACATCTTAGTTATTGTAAAGGTGAAAGACCATGAAGATTAGAGTTGTGAGTTCAAAAAATGAGATTTTGGAGCTAGGCTCCAACGAGAGAAACGTCCACCTGGCCTTCAGGCCCTCGAACGTCGACTTCCTCGACCTAATGAGGAGCTGTCCCAGGCTGAGAGTCGTCCAGGTACCTCCCTCCTACCACAAGACCCTGTCCAAGGCGATCAAGCTCTTCCTCGAGATGCAGGGGATCACCCTTCTTGAGGGCGACGTCTGGGGTCATAGAAAGGACATCGACGAGTACTACATTGTGAACGAGGCAGCGATCGACGAGATAGGGACCATGATCAAGGAAGGCGAAAGCATCGAGGAGGCGACCGCCCAGATCCAGAGAAAGACAAGGCTCGCACCCGACCTGATCAAGTACATCGCCAGGTCCAAGATAACCGCCTGAAAACCTCAGGCGGACCTTGGACCAAAAAAACCAGCCAGAGCCCCCATTCCTTTCTCTTTGCGAATTTTATCCAGCCTTGACGACTCCAGGGATGAAACATCCTTCAGGGATCATATATCACATTTTAGGGCATGTATCGAGAAAAGGCTTCAAGAGCGATTTCGGCCACCTGATTTTTTAATCCCGCAAGATCGCGTCAAAAATAGGGCATCTTTTGGGATAGATGATGCCGTTGTCGTCCTGACGGAAAATCAGCCGCATGCCACCCTCATTCTTGAAATCTTGGCACATATGGACGTTAGTATACAACACAATTAACTATTAATACTTAGATTCACATCCGAGTATTTGTTGAGGTGAATTGTCATGAGAATTAGAGTTGTAAGTTCAAAAGATGAGATATCTGAGTTGGGTCCGAACGAGAGGATCGTCCACCTGGCTTTCAGGCCTTCGAATGTCGACTTCTTAGATCTGATGAGAAGCTGTCCCAGGTTGAGAGCGGTACAGGTACCACCCTCCTACCACAAGACAATGTCCAAGGCGATCAAGCTCTTCCTCGAAATGCAGGGTATCGACCTGTTGGAAGGTGACGTCTGGGGTCACAGAAAGGACATCGACGAGTACTACATAGTGAACGAGGAAGCGATCGAAGATATCGGGACAATGATCAAGGAAGGCGAGAGCATCGAGGAGACCGCCGCCCAGATCCAGAGAAAGACAAGGCTCGCACCCGACCTGATCAAGTACATCGCCAAGTCCAAGATAACCGCCTGAAACTTCAGGCGGACCTTGGACCCCAATCACTCTTCTATCGTTTTCCGGATCTATTTTCCCTTCGTTTCAACATCCTTGGCACCCGGTCTTCGGCCTTGCGTTTTTCCATTTTATGGGAACGATCCGCGAAAAGGTGGCGAAAGTCTTCGCGACCCGTTCTGATCTTAAATTCAAGAGTGCGATTTTCATGGGGGATCTGATGGTTCTCCGATTCCATCCATCTCTACACATCCGTCCACTTCATCCACACTTAGCCGCACAATCCGCACCATCCATCCCTTCAATCCCTTTAATCCCTTCAATTCCATCCACCCCATCCGCTCCAATTTTTGCTGCGACCCGCGTCCGACAATTTTATCATTTGATCGGAAGATCTCAATGCGGAGGGAAGAAGAGTTGGCGGCACCCCAAGAGATCGCAGATCTTGTAGAACGGTTCGAGCGAAACGTCGAATCTTATCGGTCGGGACGGTACAACGAAACTCAGCTCCGCCGCGAGTTCATCGACCCGTTCTTCAAGGCCCTGGGCTGGGACGTGGACAACGAGAAGGGCTACGCTGAGGCCTACAAGGACGTGATCCATGAGGACGCCATAAAGGTGGGTGCCTCGACCAAGGCTCCTGACTACTGTTTTCGGATCGGCGGGGCCCGCAAGTTCTTCGTCGAGGCGAAGAAGCCCTCCGTCAACCTCAAAGACGACATCAGCCCCGCCTTCCAGCTCCGCCGTTATTCATGGTCTGCCAAACACCTCCCCCTGGGAATCTTGACCGACTTTGAGGAGCTGGCGGTCTACGACGGCCGAATCAAACCAGTTAAAAACGACAAGGCATCCAAGGCCCGTGTCAAGTACCTCACCTACAAAGAGTACATTGACCGGTGGGACGAGATCGCCTCGATCTTCTCGCGGGAGGAGGTCCTCAAAGGCTCCTTTGACAAGTACGTCGAATCCTCCAAGAAAAAACGAGGGACAGCCGAAGTGGACGCCGCTTTCCTCAAGGATATTGAAAACTGGCGGGATCTGTTGGCCCGAAATATCGCGCTGCGAAATCCGGATCTTTCGACCCGAGAGTTGAACTTCGCCGTTCAACGTACCATTGACAGGATAGTCTTCCTCCGGATCTGCGAGGATCGAGGCATAGAAAAATATGGCTGGCTCCAGTCCCTTCTGGAAGGGGCGAGGGTCTACCCGAGGCTCATCGAGTTCTTCCACCGGGCCGATGAGCGTTACAACTCCGGCCTATTCCACTTCGGAGCGGATCCCGAACGCGAGGAGCCGCCCGACGAATTGACCCTGAGTTTGGAGATCGACGACAAGATCCTCAAAGAGATCATCAGAGACCTCTACTATCCAGACAGCCCTTACGAGTTCTCGGTTCTCCCTCCAGAGATTCTGGGGCAGGTCTACGAGCAGTTTCTGGGAAAGGTGATCAGCCTCACCGCAGGTCATCGGGCGAAGGTCGAGTACAAACCGGAGGTCAGGAAGGCTGGCGGCGTCTATTACACGCCCTCTTACATCGTGAACTACATCGTCGAGAATACCGTCGGAAAGCTCCTTGAAGGGCAGACCCCCACGACGGCCTCCGAGCTGAGGATCCTCGACCCCGCCTGCGGCTCGGGATCGTTTCTAATCGGCGCGTACCAGAAGCTCCTCGACTGGCACCGGGACTGGTACGCCGACCACCTCGTCCACCTCCTGGAGACGGGAAAGACCATCGCCTCGAAAGAGGTTTTTGCCCTGCTCCCAGGCGATTACAACACCAAGGCAGGGAAGGGGAAAGGAAAAGGAAAGAAGAAAAACCAGTCGAACGAGAACCATTTTCCCATCTTCCAGGCGAAAGGAGGCGAGTGGAAGCTGACGACTGAGGAGAGGAAGCGAATCCTCCTCAACAACATCCGCGGAGTGGACATCGACCCGGCGGCCGTGGAGGTGACGAAGCTCTCCCTTCACCTCAAGGTTCTGGAGGGGGAGAGCGAGGAGACTCTTTCAAAGCAGCTGAAGCTCTTCCAGGAGCGTGCGCTTCCCGACCTTGGCGAGAACATCAAGTGCGGAAATTCGCTGATCGGCTGGGACATTTTGGAGGCAAATCCCGGAATGACCGAAGAGGAGATCGACCGGATCAACCCCTTCGACTGGGGGAGGGAATTTCCGGATATCATGAGACGTGGCGGGTTCGATGCGGTGATCGGGAATCCGCCCTACGTTCGTCAGGAGGGGCTGGGGAATCTAAAAGAGGGCTTCAAAAGAAATTATTGCTCGTATAATAGCACAGCAGATCTTTATGTATATTTTATTGAGAAAGGGCTAACACTGTTGGGCATTAACGGCGTTTTAGGTATTATTGTATCAAGAAGTTTCTTGAGATCTGCATATGCAAAACAATTACGTCACCATATACGTGAGAAGTATTCAATTATCAATTTTGTGGACTTTGAAGGGCTTCCTGTATTTACAAATGCCAAAGACACATATGTCTGTATTCCTATCCTGAGCAATGTCCATCAACCAGATAATGTGTATATTTGTAAAATAAATTCGCTTGATAATATAGACATAAATAACTATATAAAAACTCACCAATACGAGATCCCAATTTCACGTTTTACTTCAAATGGATGGTCACTAGCAAGCGAATCCAAACAGAAATTACAAGAGAAATTGTTCAAAATCGGAGATCCTTTAGGCAACTATGTTAATAAAAATATCTATTATGGAATCAAAACAGGATTTAACAAAGCGTTCGAAATTGATGAAGCCACCTACACAGATATCGTTAAGACGTCACCAAAATGTCAGAACCTCATAAAGCTCTTCTTGGGTGGCCAAGACATAAGGCGTTATTTTATTCGAGATTCAAAAAGATACCTAATAGTCATCCCTAGTGGTTGGACTAAAGAACAAATAGAGCAAACAAAAGAAAATATTAAACTATTATCAGAAGATGACGCGTGGGGTTGGTTACTCGAAAAATACAAACCACTCGCAAAACATCTAGAGATATTTAAAGCGTCTTTAAAAAATCGACATGATCAAGGAGAATTTTGGTGGGAACTTCGCCCCTGCAACTATTATGATTTTTTGGATGGTCAGAAAATCATATATCCTGATATTGCCAAAGAGCCTCGGTTTTTCTTTGATATCAAAGGCACGTATATTTCAAATACAGCATATTGCCTAGGATCAGATGATCTCTATCTGCTAGGTATCCTTAACAGCAAACTGTCGTGGTTTTCAATTAGCCGAATTAGCATCCCGTTTGGGACTCGTGCAGGTAGGTTTAGATTTCGACTGATTTATCAATACATGGAGCAACTCCCCATCCGCGCCATCGACTTCTCCGACCCCCAGGACGTCGCCCGCCACGATTCCATGGTGAAGCTCGTCGAGAAGATGCTCGACCTGCACAGGAGGCTTGCGGAGACGAAGACCGGCCACGAGAAGACCCTCCTTTCGCGCCAGATCGAGGCGACAGACCGACAGATCGACGACCTCGTCTACGAGCTTTACGGATTGACCGAAGAGGAGATCGCCATCGTGGAGGAAGCCTCCGGGTAATCTCGCCATCGGGCAGGTACGGCCGGGCGGGACGGTCTCCGCCGCATGGAGTATATTTTAGAGGGTATTTTAACAATTCGATATAACTGTTGTACCCTCGACGAACGTCGCCCTCCACGATTCGATGGTGAAGCTCGCCGAAAATATGCTCGCCCCGAACAGGCGGCTGTCGGAGGCGACAGATTTGCGCGAGACGGCTATCCTCAGCGCCCGAATCTATGACGGTACCGATAGGCGGATACGACAGCCACATCCAGCGAGCTTCGCGGATTGTCTGAGGAGGAGGTCGCCATCGAGGAGGAAGCGACGTGATAAGCCTATCTGCTCAATTCCAGTTCTTTTGCCCTGGCATAGGCTGTGTTGGCATCAGATGTCCTGCCAAGGGCTTCGAAAGCATTGCCTTTGTTATACCAGGCCCTGGTGTACTCAGGATCTAGCCGGATGGCCTCATTGTAAGCCAGGATCGCTTCAATGTGCTTGCCCAGGTTCCTGAGAGCGAAGCCCTTGTTGTTCCAAGGCCGCGCAAATTCAGGATCGAGCCGGATGGCTTCATCGCAAGCCTGAATGGCCTCAATGTGCCTGCCCAGGCCAGCGAGAGCTGCGCCCTTGTTATTCCAGGCGTTGACATACCCAGGATCGAGCCGGATGGCCTCGTCATAAGCCTGGTTGGCCTCAGCGTACTTGCCCTGTGAATATAGAAAATCGCCCTCGTCAAGCCATTCTATTGCTAACATCGAAAAACCACCACGCACAAAATACGTTTCAGTCCGATCTCCTCACCCTCTTCGAGATTAGACGGCCATCAACGACGAAAAATGTTTCGGCGAATCACCGCAGCCCCGGCGCCTCAGCCTTCGGCTTTTGAGCCTTCGCCACGGCCGCAGCCTCTGGCCCAGCCCACAATGAGATGGTGAAGCTCGCAGAGATTATGCTCGACCTCTCGCAGGAGGATTGCGGAGACGATAGACCGGCCCCGAGAAGACCCTCCTCCAGCGCCAGATCGAGGCGACAGACCGAGAGAATTACGACCTCGTCCGCGAGCTTCGCGGATTGTCTTAGGAGGAGATCGCGATCGTCAAGGAAGCCGTCGCACCGGGCGGACTAACCTACAAGATCAGGTGGGGCAGCGTGGCAACAGACGGGGCTTTCAGATCTGCCTTCGAATTTGATTCAAGTTTTTCAAAAAAAGTAAGCCAAAAATTATTGATATTTTTGTCACACCATCTGAGTTTAGAATGTAATTTCTGAGAGGATTTGTATCTGATTGTTCTATAAGATAAATAATAAAAAATTTAAAGAAAATGCAGTTTACTTTTTATGCTCTTTTTTGTGCTTTTCTAACTCCTCTTTGCTCGAAAACGTTTCTCCACAGAGCGGGCACTTGGATTCCTCTTCTTCTTTGGCCATTTTACACCTCCGTGTTTATATCATCTTATTATCCAGTTTTATTAACTTTTTGCCCCGGATGAAGTTATAACATGCCACAAAATTTATCATGAATGGAAGTGCCACATAAACGACAAAAGATTTGGAGGTAGGATAATGAGGTTAGTGAAAAATAGCATGCTGTTTGTGCTACTGCTGAGCCTCTGCATGACCGGCTTTGCGGCTGAGAAAATGGATGACGCAACGAATGATGGATGCGCTGCGCCCACCCCGGACCGCTTCGACAAGTTCCTGGCTTACATGGGAGCCGGAGTCTACGTCCTAGACGATCCGAACTTCACAGCGCCCGATTACATGTACTTCCAGAAAGAGATCATGGGACGAAACGAGACCGGGATAGAAGCTGACAGGACAGCAGCGATGCAGTACTTCCTGGACACTTTCGGCCTCGACTTCTTCGAGGAGGAGGTCGACGAGAATGCCACATCTGAAGAGTTCATGGGCCCAGAGGGCGCCTGTCAGATGGCTGAGCTTTGCGATATCAAAGGAGTGGCCACCTTCAACGGCTTCATGCTCGACCCCAGAAACGAGTACAGAGCTTACGTCGTCTCAGAGATGGCGGCTCCTAGCGTTGGCTGGATGGTCCGCGACGGTGGATGGATCGTCAACACCGTTGAAGATGCCACCCTCCACGGGACCTGGGGTGGCGAGGCGGGAAAGGCCGTCCCCACAGGATCGATCCTGGTCTTCGGCGATTACAACGTCGACACCGGCGAGGAACCGATAATCATACACTACCAGTCGGAATCCCCTATAATTCCGGGAGCTGAGGGGATCATGTTCCTCTGCGAGCTCACCCACCCAGAGTTCGGCAAGGGAAGAGCCCAGGGAATTTCCGTTCCGCAGACTCTAGAGGACGACCGGGCACAGACCAACATCAGGAACATCCTTACCTTCCCAGCTTACGGGCACCCGCCTGTAGTCTGAGAGCACGTTCTCAGAGAATGGAAGGACGGAAGGCCTCCGGAGCTATCGGAAGCCTTCCATCCCATTTCTTTAAGCGCTTCCCGCTCAAGCTTTCTTTCAAGCGATGACGAGGATTAAATAATCGAAAAATAAACGGACCCGAAGGCGGTATCTGATGAACAGAACTGAGATGAAGTACTTCGTCGATTTGGGGTTGGTCGTCTCTTTCCTAGCATGCTTCATCACCGGCGTCGTCAAATATCCCGGATTTCTTGCGTTAATTGGCGTGAGCCCGAGATCGCTCCCTATGTTTCAGATGACATTGCTTCACGACAGAAGCGGCCTATTGCTGGGGATTTTGGTCGTTCTCCATTTCGCACTGAACTGGAGATGGGTGGTTGCAAGGACGAAGAGATTGTTCAAAAATTAAGACGTGGACACCCCAATAGATACGCAGATATATAATGGGCAGCGCATAATAGAAACTTTAATGAGATCTACCCCCGAGAAATCCGTCTTGATCTGCCTCTTTGCTTTAGCATTAGCCATCATATGCATCGGTGGATGCCTTGAAGAGCAAGCTCCCGTGGACGTTTCTGGAAATAATATATTTGGGAATATCAGCAATACGGATAGCACCTCATCTGGAAAGATCACCATCGATTCCATCGGGACCTTCGACTACGACCCTCGCGAGATAGAGACGGTCAGAAAAGACATTTTCCAGCCGGGCCATTTCTCCATCTTTGACATCCTCGTCTATCTGGACAGAAGAGGAGACATCGAGATGGCGTACCATTTCGACGAAAATATGAACACCCATGTGATCGATTCCATATACGGAAAGATGGACTGGTGGTACATGGCGTACTACGACGGCGGGTGGCCGGAGCCGAACGCATTCAGAATGGACCTCTACCCTCACAAAGACGACATGTACATCCGGATCATACAAGATGACGCATCTATGATCGAGGGCAAATACCGGGCGTTCTTTGAGTATTGGCTCCCTACTGCCCAAGTGACCAGTTACAGGCAGCAGTTCAATGCCCCC
>DUKF01000100.1:10802-11039 GCA_013329455.1 Methanotrichaceae archaeon
GTGATCGCCCACGATCTGAGAACGGACGTCTTTTTGCCGGGAACAGTAACCGCCATGGACGTCATAATGTCCCTCGGCGATGAGGGCAAACTCACCTACGACCTCCAGTGGCACGACTCAATCGGATCGACTGGCGTTGTGCGAACATATTTCGTCGACAGAATAAACCAGGACAAGAGCCTTTTCCGCTGCGGGTTTGTCTACGAAGCCGGTTCATCGCAGTTCAGAGGATCTCGC
>DUKF01000163.1 GCA_013329455.1 Methanotrichaceae archaeon
AAGATGGGGATGGTGGGAGACGAGGTATTCGTCGAGACGAGGGGTGGACCCCTACTGATAATCTTCCAGGACGATAGGGCCTACATGGACGGGCCCGCCGCCACCGTCTATGCCGGAGAGCTAAGCGACGAGTTTCACTGGGATATCTCGCAAGAATTATAGCTGAATAGCGTTTCGTGGTCTGCATGATGAAGTTGGTCGTGGTTTTGGGGACGCTTCTGTTGGTCGTCGGTTCAGCCTTTGCCTTCGAGGGCCCCGAGCCTATGAAGCTTGGGAGCAAAAGCAACCCTGATGCATCCCTTTTTTCCCACGACCAAAAGTTCAGCGATACCACCACTCTCAAGAACTACTACCTGGGGATGTCGGCCTACAAGGATTTTGACGGGTGCGACAGGCTATCCTCAAACATGTACCTGAAGAGCAACCCGGACTGGGTTGACATAGCCCTGGGAGCCAACTTCAGCAGCGGCACCGGCAGGATGGGGTATATGGTTCTGGACCAGGACACAATGGACATAAGAGATGTGATGGTCGACGTGAACCACGAGTTCATCGGTGACTTCAACATAGACGAGAAGATCCTGGTGGTGAAGAACCAGATGAACGAGACCGGATTCTTCGGGTGCATATAGACGGGAAGATCCTGGAAACGAGAAGCCGCCGCGAACGAGTTGGGTGCTGAAATCCATTGGCGGGATCCCGCGTGGCCTATACCAGTCACTCGACTTTTCGCCTCTTCTTCAAGACCGGAGCTGGAGGCCGACCAGGGCATTCATCAGCTCCAAAAACTCGACTTTCGACTCCAGGGGGATCGTCGCTCCCGCGGCGACGTTGTGGCCTCCGCCTACCCCGCCCACCTTCTCTGCAGCCTCGGATAGCGCCTCTGCCAAGTTGAGCCCTGACCTCACGAGGTCTTGGGTCCCCCTGGCCGAGACCTTCAACTTGCCGTCCTCAGACCTTGCGAAGGCGAGGATCGGCTTTTTCCTGTCTGCGGTCTGAAAGCTCATCCCCGCCACTATCCCTACGATGGTATCCAGAATCCGGTCGCCAGCATCGAAATACTGGAGGTATGTCAGTGGCACTATCCCCTCGTCTTTCACAAGCTTCAGGCCGTTCACCAGGTTCTGCCGATGTTCGTTGAGAAGACGCCTCGCCTCCTCGAGGGCCGGTCCCCGATCGCCCAGGCAGACCGAAAGGCCCACCCCAGAGTGGCCGTACCTGGCGGTGGCATTCAGAAGGGTCGAGTACTCACTCGCGTCCCGCAGCTCGGTTCCCTCCTGCTCCGTCAAAAGGTTGTAGACCTCGCCAACGAGCCTTTCGAGCTGGGCGTTGGATAGGCCCGCCCTTAGGCCCCGTCTAACGAGGCCCGAAGCGATCTTCGCCTTCTCCTCGGGGTTCATGTCGATCCAGCGCCGCCACCTCTCGCCCCTCAGCCTTACACCCTGCTCTTTGAGAAAGACGATGCATGCGTCCTCGTTGCCCGAGAGGCCCGGTATGTAGGGGTCCTGGGAGAACTGCAGCATCTTGAAGACGGGCCTCGTCTGCTTTCCGAAGAACTTCAGGTCGCGAGCAAAGGATAGGACCCCTGCATCAACGCCGATATCCAGGACTATTCGATTGAGGCCGAGAAGCCTTCCGCTCGCCATGTCCTGAAGGTCGCCGACAGCTCCGACGATCGCAAGCCCCGAGAGGTCGTCGTTCTCGCCAGCATGGCCCGAGGCCTTGGCCATGGCTCTTGCGAGGAGGAAGGTGGACCCGCTCCCGCTAAGCTCTGTGGCACCGTCGAGGCCGACGAGGTGGGGGTTTATGTGGAGCTCGATCCCAGAGCCCTGGGGTCGGTGATGGTCGGCCACCACCGCCGAAAGCCCCATCTCGAGGATCTCGGACTGCATCCCGCTCCCAAGATCGGTGAATATTACAAGGTCTGGTCCGAGGTCGGCGATCGTCTCCAGGGCGGGAAGGTCAAGCTGCCTGAAAAATAGGGTCTGGCGCTCGACGTTCGCCCTATCCAGTGCGGCCGAAATTATCCCGGCCGAGGTGAGACCGTCGGCGTCGACGTGAGATGCTACCACCACCTCGTTCTGACGGCGTATCGCATCTGCAGCCTTCTCGCAGATCCTGGCGAGGGCAGCCAACTCTTCTCCAAAACCCGGTTTCTCCGTCTCCATCATCCTCTTCTTATCAGGTCTGATCTCTTTAGACCTTTTCGCCGCGCTCACATCAGAGCGGTCCTGCCAGCCGAGATCCCGAACTAAAAGAGCATATTCACGCCAATTCCCAGGAGGGCGAAGCCGCCCAGAAGGTCGATTTTCTCGGGAAAGAGGGTCGTGAACCGATCTCCGAGGGCAAAGCCCAGGATCGATATGGTGAAGGTCACGATCCTGATCAGCATCGCAGCCATGACGATCGGAGCGTCCAGGAATGCGAAGGTCATGCCAACCGCCATCGAGTCGAGGCTCGTCGTGAGAGCCAAGACCGCGAGGACGGTGAAGTCGAGGACGTTGAGGGAGGGATTATCCGACCCTGAGAATAGGGATTCATAGATTGTCTTTACGCCCAGAAAGCTTAGTAGGCCAAAGGCGATCCAGTGATCGATTCCGAATATTAGATCTGCGAGCCAAAAACCAGCCACCCATCCCAATAGGGGCATGATGGCCTGAGATGATCCGAACAAAATCGCGATCTTAAGGGCGTGATTGGTCTTATCCTTGACAGCCATCACGCCTCCCGTCAAAGAGAAGGCAAAAACGTCCACCGAGAGCGCAAATCCGATCAAAGCTACAGATACCAGATTCATTAATGACCGTTTCAAGGATGGAAATATCCCATATAAATTTGACGTACCCATTCTATATTGACACAATGCCCATTATTTCATCTATATACATAACAATCAAGAAAAACGATAATTATAAACATATTCCCTATTTATAGGTATATATAATCTCGCTTAAGAATTTATTTAGAGAAGTATAAATAAGATGAGATTCAGATTTAATATCACAGAATCGGACTCTACCAATGGATACTTGGCAAGCGATTAGTATCATGGCCTTCTTACTTGGGGTTTCGTCCCTTGCTCTTTGTTCCTGGTGTACTGCCAAATATTCAACAAGAGTTCGGGTGGTGACAAAAATAGATGCCGACAATTGACGTAATCGATATGCCAGGACGGAAAATCAGGGGAGGATTTTTAGCATCTTTCGGCTACATACTCTCTCCGCTTTCATGCTGGAACGACGCATTCGTGAACCTGCCCTTAGCGTACGGCTTTGGTCTTGCATTTGGGCTAATATCAACAAGCCTTTTCATGCCAGCTATTATCGTCGGCTATTGGATCACCAACATCCTGGGCTTCGTCCTCATGCATATGGGGGTCGTTGACGTGATGGCCAAAAAAGGGACGAGGTACACCCGCAAGGATGTTCTGAAGGACTTCATTCTTTCCGTGGCCTATACCGCCGTGGTCGCGGGACTTGTGGTCTCAGGGATAATCAGGTTCCCCACAGAGTATTTCACCTGATTCCGGAGCGAGAAGGAAACTCAAGGTTAGATCAATGGAGGTGAGCTAGAATGGTAACAGTACCCCAAAGCATCCCGACTATGGCGGCAGCGCCAAAGCCAGAGCCCGCAAAGATCAAGGAACGATACTCATTGAGCCTTGCCGACGCTGCAGCATTCTTCCGGGAGCTTGCCCAGGAGATGGAGAGCAATGGTGTGATCGAGATGGGAACTCCCACCCAGAGCATCAGCGTGGCCGTTCAGGAGCCAGTGCCCATGGAGATAGGATACAAGGAGGAGAAGGGCAGAAAGAAATTGAAGATAAAAGTGGAGATCGAGGAAAAGCAAGTGGTATTTGCTGATCCTTCAGGGAGACCAAAGATCGGGCTCAGAGAGTAAAGACGTCCTTTGCGAGGCGATGGCGGCTTTTTGGGTCCTTCCAATCGCCTCGTACAACCTCTTTTTGGCAAAACAGTCCGTTCTAAGAATGGGATCAAATTCAGGAGGTGATCTTGAATGAATACCACATCATCGAGCTTGGACATGATGCAGACATCGGTGAGAGGGACAATGGGACCTCTTAAGTTCGAGGAGAAACATCTTCTGGGCCTTGCAGATCTGACAGCATTTATCCAGGGGCTCGCAGATGAACTCGCGAAGGGGGACGCCGTTGAGATCGTCACTTCTGCTCAACAAGTTAGGATCATTCTTCAGGAGCCTTTAACGCTGAAGATAAGTTACAAAGAAGATCCAAAAAAGACGAAAAAGAGACTTCGAATCGATCTGCAGATCGAAGAGGTTCCGAAGTTCTTTGCCCAACCAGGAAAGAGGCCCGCGTTTAGATCTTCAGAAGAACTCGCTGAATCTGAGAGGAAAAGGATAGAGGAGGAAGCTGAGAGGAAAAGGATAGCAGAGGAGGCTGAGAAGAAGAGAATAGCAGAGGAGGCTGAGAAGAAGAGAATAGCAGAGGAGGCTGAGAAGAAGAGAATAGCAGAGGAAGCTGAGAAGAAGAGAATAGCAGAGGAAGCTGAGAGGAAGAGAATAGCAGAGGAGGCTGA
>DUKF01000178.1:0-8327 GCA_013329455.1 Methanotrichaceae archaeon
CCGACCTTTATGTCCAGGAAACCCTGAAGGGCTCTTGCCACCCCTTCGGAACTGTAGAGGTCTGGCCTGTCAGGGAAGAACTCGACGTCCACATAGTCCCCTTCGTTGCTTTTTCCGATATCTGCGCCCATCATGGCGATCCTCGCCATGATAACTTCCCTGGAGGCACCCACCATCTCCTCCAGATCCTCGTAGTATAATCTCACCACTGGCACGACGATCACATCCTCGTGGAGAGGGGCACATCCCTCAGCCATCCCACGTCCGACTGGTAGAGAAGCCGCAGGTCCTTGAGCCCCAGCCTGAGCATGGCAAGACGCCCTACTCCAAGGCCCCAGGCTAGGACCGGATGGTCTATCCCGAAGGGCGCTGTAACCTCTCTTCTGAAGACTCCAGCACCCCCAAGCTCAACCCAGCCGAGCCCATCGATGTAGATCTCGGGCTCAACGCTCGGCTCGGTGTAGGGGAAGTAGCCGGGCCTGAACCTCACCTCATCAAAGCCCATCTTGGCGTAGAACTCCTCGAGCACCCCCAGAAGGTTGCTGAAGGATAGACCCTCGTCCATAATCACACCTTCGAGCTGCTCGAACTCCGGCGTGTGGGTGGGGTCTATCGCCTCCCGCCTGTATACTCGGTCTATCGAGAAGGCCTTTACCGGCGGATTTGGGTGATCTGCCAGGTACTTTATGGTGACCGAGGTGGTGTGAGTTCTCAGAACTTCCTTTCGGGCCACCGCCGGGTCCCAGGTCCCACCCCAGCCGGTGGAGCCAACCTGCCCGCCCCGCTCGTGCATATCCTTGACGTTGGAGTAATCGGGAATCTCGGCCTTGGAATCGAGGTAGAATGTGTCCTGCATCTCCCTTGCCGGATGGTCCTGGGGCTGGAAGAGAGCATCGAAGTTCCAGTAGCTGGACTGGACGATCTCGCCCTTGATCTCTGTGAAGCCCATCTCCAGCATGATCTCTCTCATCCTCTGAAGGAGGCGCTGGTAGGGGTGCACCTTTCCGGGGTATATCCGCTCTGCAGAAAGGGCGACGTTGTAAGGGCGAACCTCGTATCGAGCCCCCTTATAGTTGACATATTTTCCTTCCCAGACCCCATTTTTTATCATATCCGAGGTGATCTGAGTTATATAAGAAATCGAGTCATATCGGAGTGTGACATCATCTTCAACCGGTTTTCTGGAAACTGATCTTCCGGCATCCGTGATCTCAAAGCTCCAGGATTTGTAAGTGCTCGGCTCAACGAGCCCTCTGCTCTTCAGCATCTTGATGGCCTTTGCGTCTAGGGCCGAGGCGCTGGTCTCGCCTTGAAAGTGAAGTGCCTCGAGGGTCTCCTCGTCTTTTCCAGGGGGCGCTTCACCCATCAGCTTGATCTTTCCGGCCTCGACGGTGGCCCAGCCCTTCTTTTTTAGCCAACCAATCCCAACCTTGAGGGAGGGATCTTCGATCTTCGATATTGAGACGCCCTCGGCCCCGGCGATCTCGAGAATCTTTCTCTCGGGAAGGCCGACTTCGGCGTATCGGGCGCCCTCTTCGGTGAGGGCGTAGACCTCCTCCACCTTCTTGTCGAGACCGATCAGACCCCTCTCGGCAAGCCCCTCAGCCGAGGAGATGACCGAGACCTCCTTGATCTTGAGCTTCTCTGCGATCTCTTTGGGGTCGGACTGGCCCTCCGAGATCTCTTTTAGCACCTGCCTATCCCTTGGAGATAGTGCGGACAGATTATCCTCTTCAGATGGCATAATGATCATCCCGCGAAATCGTGATTTTCACGGATAGGCAGATACAGGACCGTATATTAAACCTGCCCGCCCCGAAGCTTCGGACCCTCAAATTGTGAGGAATTGGGCACGCTAAAGCAGAAATCTGGATTAAAAGAGGGACGAAAAAAGCTGATGGCGAAATCAAAGCCGAAGACGAAAATCGGGTCGAGGAGGAGAAGAAGAAGAAGACGAAAGAGGAGTGAGGGAAAAGAGAAAGCTCAAGGGGAGGGATAGCTCTCCAGCTCCTCCAGAGCCTTCAGCACCCCCAGAACGGACATCTCCATGAACCTTTTTCCCTTCTCCTTGGAGGCCTTCGAGGGGTCGCCCATGACGCCGTTACCCATCAGGTGCCTTACGTCCCTCATGATCAGGAATCTCGGCCTGGGCGGAAAGTGCTTTTCGGGAAGGCCTTTCACCAGGTCTTCCCGGATGACCAGCATCCTCGAGGTCTCGATCTCCCCGGCGTGACCATCTCCGGGGGTCTCGACATCGTTCGTATCGATCAGGTCGAAGTCGGAGACGAGGCTCACTCGAAGGTCCCTTGCGGCGACGACCTTCTCTGAGGCCTCCTTGAGGGCAGCGAGGTGCTGCCCTCCAGCATGGCCCGTGAGGATCAGAATCCTTTCGAATCCGGAGTCGTGAAAGGCTAAAAGAAGGTCGCGAACCAGGGTCCTCAGCGCCTCGGGGCTGATGGAGATCGTGCCCGGAAAGCCTCGGGTCGACCTGCAGACCCCATAGTGGACTGGAGGCGCGACGAAGACGGGCCTTCTGCGGGCGACCTCTTTTGCCACCTCCATGGCTTGGATCGTATCGGTGAAGGTGGGAAGGTGGGGGCCGTGCTCCTCGGTCGCGCCCACCGGCAGGATCACGGTCCTAGTCTCCTTAAAGCCAGCCTCGATCTCTGTCCAGGTCATCTCCTCCAGAAGCATCATATATTGATCGAACTCCCGGCGATTACGGCACCTTCAGGCACCCTGACCTCGTACTGGACGTTGCCCACTATCAACGTGTAGGGACCGAGGGGTCCTGTGTCGAAGTTGGTGCTCCAGGTGGCAGGGCCTTCAGTGGAGTAGGGCACCACCAAAGCGAACACGCCATCTGAATCGGCGACTGTAGACTGCTTGTAGAGGAAGTTTCTACCGCGGTTGGTCGTGATCGGAACGGAGATGACGACCTCTGTTCCCGGCGAGGCCTTGCCGGTTATCGTCGCTCCCGGAACGTGCTCGAAGATCTTTACGTACTTCTGGTCGTTGGAGGTCACCGAGCTTTGAGACTCGTGGACCAGCCTGTAATGGCCAAGGGCCTCCAGGGGGGCCGAAGTCATGACTGGGCTCTGGGAGACGACCTCTGCCGCCGCGTAACCGCGTCCAAGGCTCTCGTTCACGCTGTCGAGAAGCTCCTGGTAATTTCTAGATCGCTTCTGAGGCTCGACCGAGATGCCGCCCTGACCATCAGAGCGGAAGGCCATCGCCCAGCCCTCCTGAACCTCAGCTTCGGATCCATCGAAGAAGTGGAGCCTTGCGACCATCGTCCTGAAGTAGGGCGTCCTGTAGATCGTGATCGGTTGGCCGTCCTGCCAGTGGTTGAACTGGTACTCGCCGGGATATATGTTGCTCCAGGCGGCTATTGCGTGGAACTTGCCCATCGCCATCTCGACGTCGGTGATGACGTACCTGGTGTTGGAGTAAGCAGACCTGTTCTCATCGAGGCCTGCCAGGACCGCCTCTGCCTCGGCCTCGTTCTGGGCCAGGAAGAAGGGCGACGATCCAGGTATTCCGGTCTCTTTGCTCCCTATCCCCTGCTGGAAGGGGTTGGCGTTCGGCAACCTGTGGCCTATCGTCTCGATCCAGTGGCCGTAGTCCCACCAAGACATGATCCCGTAAGCCGAATCGGGGTAAGAGAACTTTTCGCCCTCGGGCGGGTGCTCGTAGATGGTGTAGATGTCCATGCCCGGGTCCGGGGTGTTATCCTGAAGCCAGGCCACGGAGTCGTACCAATCAGACGATAGGGGGCCGACGTGACGCTCCGAGTGGAAGCTTCCAATCGAAACGCCCTGGACCGTCCCGAACATGGCGGGATAGACGAAGAGCATCGCAAGGATGACTATTACAGCGACGTTGGTGAGGAGACGGTTTTGGTCCAAGGTCTCTTTGGAAGATCCCTTGGCCATCCTGATGAGAGTGTCCTCGACCTCCAGGAACCGGGTCTTTTCCAGAATAAACGAAACCAGGTACCCTGATAGGAAGGCGACGTTGACTGCATAGTAGTACGCAAACCTGTTCTGGGCGAAGGTGAGGGCGAGCATCATCAGCGTCCAGACCACGATGAGCATGTCCGCATTTCGCCTATCGTCTCGATAATACCGGTGAAGGATGAGAGGCAGGGCCAGGAGGGTCAGCCAGAAGGGCGAAAGGAAGGATATCAGGCCAGGGAAGTTCCTCTGGATGGCGTACCTCTCCAATATTGAGGAGGCCTCAGATATGGTGGCCGCTCCACCGGTCCTGGGCTGGAATATGTTCAAGCCGCCCATGAGAGAACTCACGAACTGGGGTGACGCCACCGCTAGTATCACAAAAACGATGGCTATCGACCCGAATACGATCAAGGGGAAGTAGCGCCTCTCCATCCCCCGCTGGACGAGGAGGGTCGAGATGAAGGAGAGGAAGAGCATGAAGACTATCCCGATGATCAGCATCGTTGGCTGGAACATAGAGTAGTAGGTGGAGCCGAAGCCGTTGTATACCCTGACGAAGGGCAGGACCAAAAGGAGCGTGATCAAGAGGGTGACAGTTCCCACGATCCCCAGATACTCCACGTTTCTTCCTCTTAAGTGGTCGACTATGCTCTGGACGGTGACAAATACGAGCAGTATCCCCACGAAAAGGTGGCCAGCTGCCCAGGCGTCTATGTAGAGGCCAAGGAAGAGGCCTGCAAACAGAGCATAGAGGAGCGGCCGTTTGAGAGCAGCGAGATCTCCTCCGCGAAGAGAGGCGAAGGTGAGCTTGCCCTGACCCGACCGAACCGCGAGTATGAAAAAGAGCATCGCTGTGGTGCTGAGGAGTACCTCTGCAGCGCAATGGTCGGTGAACCCGATCACCGATCGCGAAAGGAACTNNCGGGCAAAACGGCGATCATGACCGCACCCATGAAGCCTGCCGTTCGCCCACCGAGTTCCCGCCCTATGAAGTAGATGGGAAAGACGAGAAGGGCACCTAGAACTGCCGGGAAGATCGCACCCACGACCTCAACGGTGTGCATGCTGGGGGTGCCCAAATCCGCTATGTAAGAGAGGATGGCGATAGACCAGCTGTTGAAGGGCCCGAAGGTTATCTCCGTCCCGCTGGGGAAGACGGTCATGGCATCGAACCATGGACGCTGGTGGTTGAGGATCGTGCTCTTGGCCAGCATCATGTGGTACCAGGGATCGTTACCGTCGAAGAATACGGAATCTCCAACAAGGACACGCGACATGGGTCTATAGACCCTCAAGTAGAGCGAGAAGAGGAAGATCAAAACCAGGCCCGCATAGACGTAAAGATCGGGGATGCGTTCCATCACCCGATTCTTTGGCGCGGGCCGATCTTTCATCTCCGCGCTCTTCTTCTTTTTCTTCTCCTTCACCGATTTCTTGGTCATCGTGCCGGAAGAACCTAATTCAATCCAGATAAACATTTTGAAGCCGGTGAGAGGGATGCTTGGGGATACGAAGAAGGTGGTCCGAAGGCATGGACGGACCAGATGAATAAATCTCCCTTTTCATCCGAAGCTGAGAGGAGACTTTTTTTCCAGTTCTGATTTTTCGTCGTTATGCCCTTTATCGATTTTCAACAGCACGACTCGGCCGTCAATAAAACCGTGAAGGCTTGATGGGCGAGACCGCGAAGAGCGATCGTCATGACAAATTCCTGGACGAAACCAGGACAGAATATCACCATCGGCCGTAAACTATGAAGGAGCTGGTCAAGCCGAAGAGCTTTTCGTCGCGTATTTTTCCGTCGGGAAAGAGATCTGCAACTTCTCGTCTCCGAAGCAACCGGATCGATTTGGCTGCCTTTGTAGCCTCTTCTTTTTCGGGAATCCTCGGATACCATCCCAAACTGAAGTGGCGGATCATGAAGACCTTGAGAGCCGGAGGAAAGAACTGAAAGAAGGGAAATAGGAAATGAGGTTCGAAGGGAAAGCTGTGGTTTGGGGTCTGGACAAAGTACCTTTTCCCCACGCGCATCACCTCTTCGGCCATCTGGCGCTGCTCAGCGAGCTCTCCCACGTGCTCTATCACGGAGTTTGAGAAGGCGACGTCGAAATTTCCGTCTCCAAACTCTTTCATATCCCTGGCGTCCCCGATGACGAGCCTGATGTTGAGATGGTGGCTCTCCGTTTTGGACAGGTTTAAAATAGTTATCTGGTAGTTCGCATCATCGGCAAGGCCCATCTTTTCCCAGAAGAGCTCCGTGCCGCCGACGTCGATGATTTTCACCGGTTTTGAGAGGGGTGATACGAGATCCTTGAAAAAGGCGATCCTCTTCAGCCTTATCTTCATTATGACCGAATCGTCCCGACCCACATCGAGCATTTTTTTTAGAGTGTCTCTGATCATCCCTCATCTCCTCAGAAGCTGGCACTGCCATTTAGTCTGATGCAAATAGCAGAGTCATCGTACAAATTACGTATTTATCAGCGTTTCTCAAATCGACCTTTCTGATTCACCCGGAGATCCAGGTGAAGACCACCCAAATGGTCAAAGGTCAAAGCTTAAAACCTTTGGGGCGTTATTTGGGTATCGGAGGGATTTAATGGAGAAAATCACCGAAATAAAGGGACTTGGCGGAATGCTGAACGGATTTCGAGATCTGGTGAAGGATGACAAAAGCATAACCTTCATAGGAACTCCCGGGTTCTGCACGCCTTTCGCTCAGTTTCTGGGCTTTCCCATCAGGGACAAGAAGCTCGCTTTCGTGCCAGGCCTGAATATTGAGAAGGCCAGAGAGATGGTGGCCACAGAGTACGGAATGGAGCTTGGCGATGCCACCAGTCCCGATGCCGACGTGGTGGTGATCCTGGGGGGGATGGCGATGCCGAAGATCGGGGTGAGCATCGAGGAAATGGCCGCCTTGCTCGAGAAGATCGAGCATAAAAAGCTCATAGGGGTCTGTTTCATGGGAATACTTGAGCAGGCAGGATGGTGCGGAACCCCAGTCATGGGCTTTGATTACGTGATGAATACCACCCTCATGGGCGACATATCCGGAAAGTAGGTCTGGCGACGTATTCAAGAGGAGATGTCGGGCTGTAGATCATTGAAAATCGCAAACGTGTTGTCGATTTGCAGAGATCTCATAAACGCTGTACGTAAGACCGTTTTTTGAGATCTCGTTCAATGATCCACACCCACATCGAAAGGAAACGAAGCTGAAATAAAAGCTGATTCTGATCCGACGTATCGAAAGAAGGAAAAATTAGTTTCTGGTGGGCCCGACGCGATTCGAACGCGTGACCTCACGGTTATCAGCCGTGCGCTCCAACCGTGCTAAGCTACGGGCCCGGCAGCTTTTCTGATTGAGCCACCCCTTAATAACAGTTTCCCTAGAGGAACGGGGGGCGGGAAGCTTGAAGATGAGCCGCCTCATGCCCCGAATCGCCCACCACTCATAGATTCCCAGCACAATGACCAGATTCAGGAGGGTGGAAGAGGATGTCGCCCTTTCGACAGACTTAAATCTTCAAGGGATGAGAACCTGGTGGTGATATTGGGATGGCCGACGCTGAAATTGAGAACAAAGAAGAACTTGCGGGACTCTACGACCTGGCGATTCCGATCGGGATGCCCCTGAGCGTAGTCCATGAGCTTGTGGACCGATTCGAACTGGAGCCGGTGCAGCGGAATGCCAAGATAGGCCTGCTGGACGACGAGACCGAAGAGATGGAGATACTAGTTCTCCGAGGTGATCTGGAGACAGTCAAGGCCGCAGAGAAGTATATGTTCGAGGCACTCGACCGGAGAGTTGCGAGATGGGATAAAAACGAGCGTTCCGATCGCTACAAGGAGATGTACGATAAGAACGCCGAGAAGAGAAAGCAGATCGTGAAGGAGAGGATCGCTGATAGGAAGGACGAACCCCTCGATCTCTCGATCTGATCTGAAAACCCATATTTCGTGCACCCTCCTTTCAGAGAACACCTATCATCTTGTGGGCCTGGGGTATGACCACGACCTCATCCAGATGCTCTGAGGCGGCCTGGTGGAGGTGCATCAGTTTTTCTGGATCTGGCCTTTCTGCCCCCGAAGCTGGCTGGAGCACCAATGTGGCCTTTAGGCCTTCAAGGCGGGGGCAGAGGCTTTCGATCTCTTCAATCGATGTGGAATCCAGGATCACAGCCTTGGCAATGGTGACGACCCCCGCCCTGGATGCGCCTTCGATGCAAGCAAGCTCATTTTCAATAAGACGGCTCCATTTACCAGGTGGGCAGGATCTGTGGCTTGGAAGCTTAACGTCGACGGCCGCAAAGTCGATCCAGTCGATCATTCCAGAGAAACGTTTCCACGAAAAGCCGTTAGTTTCCA
>DUKF01000178.1:8411-13140 GCA_013329455.1 Methanotrichaceae archaeon
CCCAAAGTCCACAGGGCGAGGATCTGCTCCATCACCCAGCTCAGAGTTACTGGGTTTTCGGCCTGTCGAAAAGGTCCCGAAGCTGAGGGATCTTCGACCCTGCAAAATTTGACGTCGCGACGAAACCGCGTGGTGTCGCAGTAGCAGCAGCTCAAATTGCAACCTGTGGTCCTGACGAATACTTGCCTATTCCCGACCAGGGATCCCTCGCCCTGAAAAGAGGAGAAGATCTCTCCGAGAAAGCCGATCTCATCGGTACTCTGTGGGATCAACCACGCCCGCCTCCAAGAAACCATGCATCCGGTGCTGACAAGCCTCGCACTCTCCACAGTGGACTTCGCCGTCCCAGTAGCATGACCAGGTCAGCTCCATGGGAGCGTTCACCTCCGACCCGAGCTTCACGATATCGGGCTTAAAGAGGTCGACGAGAGGAGCTTCTATCTTTGGAGGTCGGCTGAAGGAGGCAACCGACTTTTCCAGAAGGGCGTTGAACTGCTCAACGAACTCCGGCCTGTTATCTGGGTAGGACTTCCCCTCCTCGGCATTGAAGCCGACGTAGATACGTTCCGCTCCGATCGCCTCGGCACGGGCCGCGGCCATCGACCCGAATACCAGGTTTCGACAATAAACCCAAGTGGCCGGTGTGGACGTGGTGTTGAAAATGTCGATCTCGTCGCCGGAGGGTATCGGGGCTTCGGCTGTTGTCAGAGGTGTCATGTTCTGGAATAGGTCCATCCGGGCGAATCTGACCTCGGATGCCCCCAGAGCTTTTGCGATCTTCTCGATCGCTTTCTGTTCCTTCCTCTCGGCCTTCTGGCCGTAGAGGACGTGGAATATGTGGATATCAAAACCCTCATGCAACGCCTTGGCCGCCGCAACCGTCGAGTCGAGGCCCCCGGAGCAGAGGCATACCGCCTTCGGCTTCATTCGGTCATCACCCACTTGTTCTTCCCTTCCCAGAGCTTCACCGAGATGAGGCTTGCAGAGGTCTTTAGAATGCGATTCTCAAGACCGATCTTTATGTGTTCTGCGATCCTCTCCGCCGTGGGATTTGGAAGGATCTCGTTCAGGTCACGGTGGTCCAGCTCCTCCAGGACCGATTTCATCATCCGTTTCAGGTCGTAAAAGTCCATCAGAAAGCCGCTCTTCTCGTCGACGGGCCCCTCCAGGACCACCTCTACGTCGTAGGTGTGGCCGTGGACCCTCGCGCATTTGCCGTCGTAGCCCGGGAGGCGGTGGGCGGCGTCGAACTCCAGGGTCAATCCCATCTTCATTTTTCACCTTCCTCCTTCAGCCGGCCCTGGCGGCGGTCTATCTCGTCGAGCTGGTCCAGCATCTTTCTCAGGGCCGTACGAACCGCGTCGGAGAAGTTGACGAACTTTCCGTCGTCACCGACGTGGCGGTTGACGTCATCGATAATGTGTTGGGGAATCTCCACCGATATCTTGGGCACGATAATCCTCCAGTATTCCTGGAGGAATATCCCAGTATTATTAAAGCTTTCCAGGTCAGGATTCGGCCGCCTTCAGGATCTCTTCAGGGGCCTTGGCCAGGGCCACCAGCCCCTCGGCCTCCATGAAGTGAAGCCTCGCCGGAACTACGAGGATGTGAAGCGGCCCTCCTAAGTCGTGCTCTGCGAGCTTCGGCAACCAGTCGGCCAACACATTGGCGTCGTCGGACCCGGCCCTCGCCACGCCCACGCCGAGAGCGGCAGAGAGCCGATCGCCCCCGGAGATCTTCTCCATCTCCAGGAGGAGCTTTGCCCCCTCGCTTGCGGTCATGTATCTATTCACCTGGATGTCCAGGAAAAGGAGAGTGTGAAGGTTCCGCTCGAGGTTTTCGACGACGACGTCGTAAGGGCTCTGGGCGACGATCCTGTTACCACGCGCGACGTATGGGTAAGGTATCGAGGTGGACCTTCCGAACCGATAGTTCTGAAGGCCGGTGAGCCCCGAGACGGCGGTGACGATGGAGGAGGAGTTGACCACCCGAGTTTCGATCCCCATCTTGAGGGCTCGTAGCCGCAGGTCGAGGTGAGTCGTCGAGATCATGGGGTCACCCCCCACGAGAAAGGCGACCTTCTTCTCACCTGCTTGGCTCATCCACTCATCGGGGCTGACCTCCACATCCTCCCGTCTCAAAAGGTGGACGTCTTTTCCGTAGAACTCCTCGAGCCGCTCTGGCGAGACGCCCATCAGCCTTGAGGTATAGAACTCCGCGTAGACCAGGTCCGCGTCTTTGATCGTCTCAAGGCCTCTCACCGAGACGTCCTTCTCGTCGTAGAGGCCCAGGCCAACAAAAGAGAGCATAACCGCCACATCTAGCGCGATGGGGCTTAAAGGGCGCGGCCGGATCGGAAAACCGGCTGGAAAAGCCTAATATGCGTTAACCTCCGAATAAATTCTCATGATCGGCAGGACGACCCAGGTTGTGGATTGCCGAGAGAGCATGGGGCTTGCCAAGGGCGGCGGCCTCGCCCAGCGCGGAACCCTCTCCGATCCCTCCAAACCTGACGTAATCGCCATCGCCATGTCGCCGGGGCGAAGGCACATAACAAAACCGGTATGCGAGATCACTTACGGCCTCCGGCGGGAGGGAGTTCAGACGAGCGTCCTCGTCCTGGAGGCGGGGGCGGGCGTTCCCGAAAGCTTCCCATCGGCATCCAGGGGATTCGGTCCCACCTTCGGCCTCACCCCCAAGGAGATCGAGCAGATCGAGAGGCACAAGATCGCCGTGATCCATCTCGGGAATATCAGGTCTCACGTTGTCTACAAGGCGAAGGAGGTTCTGGCCCTAGCAGAAATTCCGGCGGTGATCGTCTGCCAGAGCCCGGTGGACTTCGAGGATTTCGCGAAGGTCGGGGTCAAGACGAGGCTTGTGATGCCCCCGAGAAACAAGATCGAGACGCGAGGCACCGTCGTCGACATCGTCTACGGCGTCACGAGAGGCGCGACCTGTCAGCGGTCAAAGCTGAACCAGCTCGCCAAGGTCCTCAACCACCACCTCGCTCAGATGGAGAGGGAGGAGAAAAGGAAGAAAGAAGAAGAGGAGATGCCCGAGGCAGAGAGGAAGGCGAGGGCCAGGAAGAAGGCAGAAGAGAGGGCAGAGGCAGGAACTGGAATGAGTACCTCCTTCATGTGAGGAAGAACTAAAGGAGACGGATGCGGACGATCTGATCTGATCGGATCATAGCCGAAAGCCTGGAGATGAAGACTAAGATGAAGCTGGTGATACTTCTTGGAGACGGGATGGCAGACCATCCGATCGAAGCGCTGGACGGAAAGACCCCCATCGAGGCGGCAAAGACCCCCAACATGGACAGGATCGCCCGCGAAGGAAGGGGTGGCCTTGCCCGTAACGTTCCCTCCGGCATGCCGCCGGGAAGCGACGTTGCAAACCTCTCGGTGATGGGCTACGACCCCAAGAAGTACTACAGCGGCAGAGCCCCTCTCGAAGCCGCGGCGATGGGAGTCGCTCTGGGAGCCGAGGACGTCGCCTTTCGGTGCAACCTCGTCAACGTCGACCTCGGCGAGAGGGTGATGGTCGACTACAGCGCAGGCCACATATCCTCAGAGGAGGGGCATGAGCTGATCGCGGCCCTCCAGAAAGCCGATCCCGAAACCAAGCTATATCCAGGCGTGAGCTATCGAAACCTCCTGGTCCAGGAGGAGAACGACGGCCTTGCGGCGATCTGCACCCCGCCACACGACATCACCGGCCAGCCGATCAACGGGCACCTCCCAAGGGGCGAGGGCTCCGCCCCCTTGCGCGAGATGATGATCTCATCCGTGCCCGTACTCGAAAGACACCCCGTCAACCTGCGGCGCGCGAAGGAGGGCAAGCGGCCCGCCAACATGATCTGGCTCTGGGGGCAGGGGAAGGCCCCCTCGATGCCCCGGTTCCGCGAAGTGTGGGGGATCCAGGGCGCTGTCATCTCCGCCGTCGACCTCCTCAAGGGGATGGGGGTCTATGCCGGGCTTGAGGTGATCAATGTGCCCGGCGCCACCGGAGTTCTGGACACCAACTATGAAGGGAAAGTCGCGGCCTGCCTAGACGCCCTCGACCGGGTTGACTTCGTCTATCTTCACGTCGAGGCCCCCGACGAGATGAGCCACGACGGCAAGCTCGACGAGAAGATCGAGGCGATCCGCCGCTTCGACGCGCGGGTCGTCGGCCCGGTCCTCGATGGCCTGGAGAAATCCGGCCACGACTGGCGCGTCATGGTCCTGCCAGACCACCCGACCCCCATCTCCATAAGAACCCACACATCGGAGCCCGTCCCCTTCGCGATGATGGGCTCAGGGATCGAGCCGGACGGGATGATGGCTTTCAGCGAGCGAGAGGGGGCGCGCGGCGGGTGCGGCAAGGTCGACGGGTGGCGGCTGATGGGGATGATGACAGAGGGATAGAAAGAGGGAAGGCTGAAAGCTCGTGATAAATCGTAGCTCGTTAAGAGGGTTGCACCTTGGTTAACCTGGTAGAATTAGAGAAACTTTTTGATGACGGTTACCGAGTCGTAATATCCTATCCACTACTGAATCATACCCCACAGGAAATCAATGGATTTGTTTCATTCTTTAAAACAAAACTATCATTAAAAGAGGCACTTCATCCATCAAACAGAAACAAAAACGTAGTAGTCTTGAGCCATATACCCACAGGTCACCAAGTCGAAGTACTTACTTCAGATGAGGCTATTCTCAATCGAGTCAAACAGCGCACCCCGCTG
>DUKF01000127.1 GCA_013329455.1 Methanotrichaceae archaeon
GGTGATGGAGAGGAGAAAACTCGTCGGCAAGGTTAAGACCGGCAGCGAGACCTTCGACGCCCTGATGGGCGGAGGGTTTGAGACCCAGGCGATCGTGGAGCTTTACGGCGAGTTCGGGTCCGGCAAGACCCAGGTGGCCCACCAGATGGCCATCAAGGTCCAGCTCCCCCTTGAGATGGGAGGCCTCGACGGTTCCGTGATAATAATCGATACCGAGAACACCTTCCGGCCCGAGAGGATCGTCCAGATGGTGGAAGGTCTCCCACCATCTGATGATCCTGACAATCCCTGGGACCCCGAGGAGTTTCTGAAAAATATACACGTGGCCAGAGCCTACAACTCCAACCACCAGATACTCTTGGCCGAGAACGCTCTCGACCTCGCCGAGAAGCTGAAAAAGTCTGGAAAGCCAGTGAGGCTTTTGATCGAAGACTCCCTGACCGCCCACTTCAGGGCCGAGTACGTCGGCAGGGGAACTCTCGCAGATCGGCAGCAGAAGCTAAACAAGCACTTGCACACCCTGGTGCGTTTTGCAGACCTGAACAACGCCGTCGTTCTCGTGACAAACCAGGTGATGGCAAAGCCCGACGCATTCTTCGGAGATCCGACAAGGCCCGTCGGCGGGCACATCGTCGGCCACACCGCCACCTTCAGGATATACCTCCGGAAATCAAAGGGCGAGAAGAGGATCGCAAGGCTTGTCGACTCGCCGAACCTTCCCGACGGCGAAGCAGTCTTCTCGGTGACAACAACGGGGTTGCAGGATTGATCCGGGCCGTCGCCCTCGACATCGACGGGACCCTCACCGATAATAAGAGGCATCTCTCCCCGCCAGCCGTGGAGGCGGTTTCGAGGCTGAACTCGCACGCCCAGGTAATCCTGGTCACGGGAAACGTCCACTGTTTCACAAGGGCCACGGCGGTCCTCCTGGGAACCTCCATGACCTTCATCGCCGAGAACGGCGGGGTGATATCCTGGTCGGAGGGCGAGATCGAGCTCCTCTCTGACATTTCAATCTGCGAGGAGGCCTTTCGTCGTCTTAAGGAGACGTATCCCCTATCGAGGATGGACTCCAAGTACAGGATGACCGATCTCGTCCTCGAGTCGAACTTCAACGTCGAAGAGGCAGCATCCCGCCTCAATGACTGGGGGCTGGAGGTGGACCTTGTGGACAGCGGCTTTGCAGTCCACATAAAAGACATGAGGATTGACAAGGGGCATGCCCTCGAGAAGGTGATGGACCGGCTCGGCCTTGATCGAAGCGAGGTTGCGGCGGTAGGCGACAGCATAAGCGACCTGCCCATGTTCAGGATCGCGGGGTTTCGGGCATCGGTTAAAAACGCCGTTTCCAAGCTGAAGGCGGAGTCGGATTACGTGGCCATGTCCGAGTTTGGTGAGGGCTTCTGCGAGATCGTGGATCAGATGGTCCATAGAGAGATGTTCTGACCTCTTTATCACCCACTCAAATCCCTATTCCTCTCGTCCTATTCTTCTTTTTCGTCCATATCTCTCAGCATCCTCGCCCAGTTCGTCTCGCAGACGATCCACCAGCCCAGGGTCTCCTTGACAAACTCTCTTGCCGCAGGACAAAAGGCGTCGACGGCCAGGTTGTAGGGCATCTCTCTCAGGGGCGGGTGCAGTGGGTACCGGGTGCAAGTTAATGGCCTTACAGGGTAGATTGTGCACCCTTTCCCCTCAGAATCATAGAAGGGGCAGGGCTGCTTCAGAGCCCAGGCCTTCTGTGCCTTGTCGCGTCTGCAGAGGCTCTTCAGCCTCTTCATCGACCAGCCGAGGTGCTGGCAGATCCGCTCCATGTCTTCCCTGTCGAGGTAGAGGCCGGCACCAGGGGTATAGCAGCACCTACCACACCCGGTGCACCTGAACCGCTCCCAGAAGAGGTCGACACCCCACGAGGTCTTCTCGGGGTCTTTTCGGTCTTTGGCAGGTAGGGGTATGGCGATGTCGAAGGGCTCAGTCTCACCCCGGTCGATGGTCCTGTGCTGCTCGTCGCGCTTCAAAACCGACCAGTGTGGCCTCATTTTGAGAAGCTTCTGGTGGAGGCCCTTTCGCTTCTGGTCGACGCACTCACTGGCGCAACGGATGTGGCAGAGTCTTTTTGCCTCGGCCAGCTTTTCTTCGGGCGAAAGTTTTCGTGAGATTTTTTGGGATGACTTTTTGGGGATGAGCATCGCCGCCTTTGGTAGAAGGGTGTCTTGTTGAGACCTATTCGCCGAGATGCTGTAAAAGGTTTTATCCTCGATGGGAAAAACCAAAGAGACTTGAGAGCGTCACGCTTAGAAGGTTCCCAGAGGAGGACGAAAGAAGATGCTTTAAGGTCCTGAAACATTCGTGATAGGCCAAAAGACGATGGCCCTTCACGCTCAAATGAGATGAGATCAAAGAGATCTGCCAAGCTTGTATGCCCTTTCCATCTCCTCTGCATCCTCCCCAACTTCGCCCTTCTCGTACGCCTTGGCGAGGATGCTTCCCGTAAACTCCATCCCCAGGTAGTCAAAGGACATCCGAAACATCTCCATCAGGGGGCCGCAGCATCCTGGACCCTCCTCGGAGGGAGCGACGACGACGCCCGCCTTTCCTCTCAGCTTACCGCTTGCGATGTAGGGGCGGAGCCTGTCGATGAATAGCTTCATCTTTCCGGTGGGGCCGTACCAGTAGATCGGAGTTCCAAAGACGATTAGGTCGGCGTCCTCGAGCTTTTGATACACCTCACGCATCCCATCCTGGAGGGCACATTCGTGGTCCCCTTTCTTGCATCGGCGGCAGTCGAGGCAAGCCTCGATCTCGATATCGTAGAGGCGAACCTTCTCTGTGCCGTCGCCTCTGGAGCTGCAGCCACTGATGATCTGGTCGACGAGAAGGTCGGTATTTCCCCCTCTTCTGGGGCTGCCGACTAAAGCCAATATCTTCATCTATCCAACCAACTTTTTCAATTTTTCTGCAGTTAGCGAGCATCCCCTGGTCGTGGGTGGCGAAACCTGCAAAGTTTCCGCCCTGAAGAAAGAACTGCTCACTTTTTCCACGTGATCTTATCTCCTTTGATCTTGATCACCCCATCCTTCTTCAAAACCCGGGCGATCTCCTCAGCCACGGCCGTCCCGTCGATCATCATGACGAAATCCTCCATGTCCTCTTCGAAAACGCAGATCTCACTAAAATCAGCGAAATCGATTTTATTTGAATCTCCTGGAGGATCGAGAAGTCTCTCGATCGTCATACCGATGGAAGAGATCATGAAGTACTCTTCAGTGTACTCGTCCGCGAATTCGTCATCCACATCTTTGGCCAGAGGCGTCGTCATCTCGTCCAAGCGAACTATGACCCGCTTATCGAGATGGACCGCCAGGATGGGTTTTATCAGCTCGTCGTCGGGGTCGTACTCATCGGGATCGACCGGGATCCTGAACACCAGATCGTCCCCGAGCTCATCTCTGGGATCTTCCCCAATCTCGATCTCATTGAGCTCGAGAGCAGTCCCCATAAATTGGAGAGCGTCAAGCTTCTCCAGAAGGTCAGCTGCCCGGTCCACCATCTCCTCCGGCGAATCGTCCTCCCCCTCAGAGATGACCGACCCGTCTTCCAAGAACTCGGCCATCTCACCCTTCTTCTCCTTCCAGGACGGGTCCAGAATCGACAAATACCGTTCGGTGAAATCCTCGGCCACCACGCCCTCGGCGAGGACCGCCTTCAAAGCTTCGATATATCGATCATAAATCTCGAAATCCTCGATCCGTTCCTTGAGCTGGCTGAGCCTGCCCTCCATGTAGACCGCGCTCTCCATGAAGGCGCAAATCGATGGTTTCAGTTCAACCCTCACGCCAGCCTTTTTAAGATAGGCTGCGATTTCCGCGGCCGCAACCTCGTCATATTCTCCGAGCTTGAACATCGCAGAGAAGTACGCCAGGGTTTTATTTAATGTGTTTGGCAAATGACCAGAGAACTTGGTCGTTCAAGGGAACAGTCCGGAGTAACCGGTCCCTGAAGACCGGGAAAAATAGACATCAACAAGAGCCGATCATCACGATTCGCCCTGGAAGACCCAGGGGCGACTACGATCGCCAGAATAGCAAAGACCACCACGTACTGGAATATGCCAATGTCGCTGCCAGTCGCGTCCTTGACATATCCGGCGAACCTCGGTCAAACTATGGCACCTGCGCAGTAGGCGAGGAAGACCGTGCTGTAGCAACTTGACGTTACTGAAGTTGGCGCAACTTAAGAGATGAAACACCATGTTGAGAAAACAAAATCGTTTGCATTAAAAAAAGTAAAAAAGGGAGAATGTCAGCCAGCAAGTTCAACGCCGTCCGATTCGTCCCAGACTCGATCTAGCTACTTGACTGGCCCTATCGGCAAGATTGTTCTGCCGTAGACCTCGTTCAGCACCTGGGCGCATGCGGCGTATATTGCCGTAAAGCCGCAGAATATGCCCTCGTAACCGGTGATCATGGCGATGGTGGCG
>DUKF01000177.1 GCA_013329455.1 Methanotrichaceae archaeon
AGAGTCTGTCGTCATCAGACCCCACCACGATATCTAAGGATCCGTCACCGTTGAGGTCTGCGATGGCGGGGGAGGAGCAGATGGAATCTTCCGCCGTCGTCGGGAAGCCGGCCACCCTGGAACCGTCCTGGTTGAAGACGTAGAGCTTGCCCTCGTTCGTCCCCACCACGATCTCAAGCTCGCCGTCGTCGTCGATGTCGGCCAGGGCCGGCGAAGACCAGATGGGCTTTGCGGTCTGGATCCAGTCACCGGTTACGGTTTCATCTATGGGAATTGCCCTGAAAGAATCAATGAAGCCTTTGAAGTAGAGAAGGTCAGCTCTCCTGTAGTCCGACTGGGCTGCCCTGCAGGATATGTGGTAAATCAGGTCGTCACCCTTCAAAAAGACGTCTTTCATAAGATAAACGCTCATCTCGTCTTCGAGGAGGTACTCCTTCTCCAGGGATTCGACGCCGTTGATATCTCTCTTCGCGGTGTTCATCACCTCAAAAAGGTCACCGGATTCTTCGTAATCCGATTCCGTTCGGGATGCAAACCTGTCCAGAGATAAGCCTCTGCGCTCGGAAGCTCCGACGTAGATCTGCATCACGCTGGGGGTGGCGAATTCGACTACCACGTCCTCGACACCAGAGGTGAAATCGGAGCTGAGTAGGTCGATGTCCAGCTCTCTTGGGTACTCCACGGAGAAGCCATACTCCAGGCTGTTGAACTCTTCAGTCTGGGCGCTTCCGGGGATCAGGAGGGCCACTGACAAGACTAGTGTCACAAGGATATTTTTCAGGTCAATCATCGATTCACTTCCAGGCTGCTCAGGTTCACAAGGCCGTAACCGTAGATGTTATCAGGACCCGGGGGTCCAAGGTCCGTGGCGCTCTCGATCAGTACTTTTCTTGTGTCCAGATCCGGCTCGTCATTGAAGATCTCCATGATCAGGGCCGCGCATCCCGCAACGTAGGGGGCGGATGCCGAAGTTCCCGCGAAGGCGTCGGATATGTAGGAGAAGGTCGTAACGTTGTCTGGGGCCACAAGATCCGGTTTTTGCCGACCGTCTTTTGTTGGGCCCCTCGAGCTATAGGACTGAATATCGAGGGTCGAGAGGTTGATCGCTCCCACGGTTATCACATTTCGGCAGCACCCCAAAATCCCGATGCTGGAGTTTTGGACCTGGTACTCATCCAGGTCTTGGGTGGTGAATAGGTGGAAACGAACAGGAGCGTCGGGAGCATCGTATCTCCTTATCTTTATCTGATACGTCCCATCCTCCGGGGCAAGGAGTTGTATCGTCTCTGCTGGCTTTTGATCCCTGTAGCCCTTCTGGGGGTTGTCTGATATCGAGTACCCTCGGTTGGGGTAGTCGAGGCGAAGGTCGTAGTCCAAGCTCGCACTATCCCAGTCGTCCTCCCAGCTCAGCCAGAAGCCGACGACTTTGCCCTTCTCCAGGGTCAAATTTATGCTCTCGTCTTCTGGTGAGAAGTTGTTGAACCCGTTTCCGTCGGGGTCTTTGAACTCGCCGGACCAGTGGCAAAGTGCCTGGTTTCCGGCAGCGTTGATCCAGAGGGTACCGTTCGAGGTCATCTTCTCGACCGCTTTGCACAATTCGTCCTCTCCGTCGAATCTGCCGAAGGGGAAGTCCGATGAGCATGATACTATGTCTATGTGCTCGTCCAGCTTCATCAGCCTCTCTATGGCGTTCGTGACGTCCTTTTCAGTCCCGCCGGCGTCCACCAGGTAAAGTTTGACGTCCGGGGCGATCTCGGATATCAGCTCTGCGCATGCGATTCCGTGAACCTCGTATTTCCGGTAGCTGCCGTTGTAAATGGGAACGAGATCCGAGGTGAGCTTCTCGGCGGTCTCGTTGTCGTAATAGAACTGGCTGTCCAGGAGGGCGATCGTTATCCCTTTTCCTGTGATGTTCCGATCATGAAGGGCGGATATACCCGTAAGCTCCATCATCCGGCTGAAGGATTGAGCGTCAGGCCCGGTCTCTGATTCTGCCAGAGCCCGGCCGATTTCTGCGATCGTGGTGCCTTTGGACCCGATAACCTGATCTTCATCACCCATCTGTGAGGTTGATGAGGCGGCAAGGATTGTCAGTGCCAGCAAGCAAAGAGGTAAAAGCAAGGAGTCTCTCATGGTAATCGTCACATCTATCTTAATTTCCTGGCAAAGATGCGGCTGTATTCTATATAAATTTATCTTCGTGAGCTATTGCGTTAAACCGCTATCTTTAGGTGATGCAGGATGTCAGTTTTTGGCTATTCCAGTTGATCCCCAAGTGAGGTGCAACTTACTTGCTCAGTTAATGAGAATCAGGATTTTATGACGTTTCGCCGCAACCCCCCATCAGAATCTTGGAGACGAAAAGGGGATCTACTCGGCTATCCATCCTCCATCCCATGCGTAACTTCGTAGTGGTGGGAAACCTCGCGGCGACGAACCCCGACTTCTCCCTTGAGGACATCCCAGGCACCTCCGGAAGGATCGACATACTCTGCAGGTGCATCAACTCGGCCTTCGTCCTCTCACACGGGATAAGGAGAGACGTCCACGTCTACCTGATCTTCCGCGGCGGAAAGGCCCCCAAGACGGTCCACCTCCGGGGCCGGGATCTGCGCCACCTCAACCCCGACGAGAGGACGACGGCGGCGCTGCTGAAGAAGGCCCTC
>DUKF01000212.1 GCA_013329455.1 Methanotrichaceae archaeon
TCCCCGCGGTCGAGGGGTTCAATGCCGTCGTGCTGGAGTGGCCTATATTCTCTGCCAGCGGAGAGATGGTCGGCTCAGTCAACGCCCTCTTCAGGCCGGACCTCCTATTCTCCTCGATGGTGGAGCTGGAGGAAGTGTTCCAGGACCAACAGGTCACAGCCTGGGCGATGCAGACCGATGGCGAGATCCTCTACGACCCAGACCCTGAGGAAGTGGGAAAAAACCTCTTCTCCGACCCGCTTTACAAGCCTTACGTCCAGCTCCTCTCGCTGGGGGAGAGGATCGCCTCGGAGAAGTCGGGCAATGGCACTTATGAGTTCCTGGGTCCCGGCCTTACAGATCCTTTGGTTAAAAGCGCCTCGTGGACGACGGTCGGACTGCACGGGACAGAGTGGCGCCTGGCTGTGGTCCACGCCGTTTGAAAGTCTCTTTTATAAATCGAAAGTTCGCCCCATATCAGACCGCTCTCGCATAGGGTCTGAGGGCCCCTCTTCAGGGGCCAGCCGGACGCCTTCGCCCCCCCGAGCAAGAAGATCCTTGGTTGAAAAATGACGCCTTCAGGCCGAAAGCTGCTCCACTCGATCGATCTCTCCTTCTCCTCAAGATCTCCGCCAGAAGTCCGGCCCCCGTCCTAGCTTTGTGAGATTTGGATGATCAGGACCGGATCTGCCTTGAAGATGTGTGAATGTGGATGCTTTTCGCTGGAATGGGGGATCTCAAACTCCAGCTTCAGGAGCTTTCTGGCCAGCTCCCTGTAGTTTATGAATTTATGAATTCATGAANNAAAATTAGATTTTGGAGAGGGGTATTTATGAATTTATGAATTCATGAAAAACGCGAGCGTCGGTGGCCCAGCTATGCCCTCGTGATCAGGTCGGGCCTGAGGTTCGCCCTCTTGAGCGGGGGAAGGTCGCCCCAGAGCGCCATCTCCTCACCCCTGATCACGAGAGACCCCTCGATCCCGGGCTTGTCCACAGCCTTGAAAGAGTCCTCCAGGGGAGAACCTTCGACGACGGCGTTTCCAAGAGACGTCGCTGCGGCGTCCGCAAGAGAGACGTCCTCGGAGACGACAATGGCCGCGTCGGCAGACCCGAAGCTGATGGAGGGTCCGACGGTCCCGCTGCTGGTGCAGATCCCCAGAAGCTTCGTTCTCGGCGGGATCTCGAAGGCGAGGTTTTTGAGGGGCGAAGATCCAGCGTAGATCCCCATCAGAACCTTCCGGTCAGTGACGAGGGCGACGTCGCCTCCGTTGTCGACGATGGCGTGAGTCGCCCCGGCCCTGATCATTGCCTCCAGAGCGAAACGGGCGATCGTTCCCGCGACAGCGCTCATGGGCCCGATCCCGACCGCTGAACCTGCTCTGACCATGTCTCTTGCGATCTGGGGCGCTTTCTCGATTGCACGGTCGTAGGGCTCGAGAGTGAGCATGAAAAATGGATCATGTCTTATGAAATCCTCAAGAAGGGCCCGCTGGAACGCGATCTCCTCCTTGGCAACCTCCAGGTGATCCTGTTCCTGGGCCGTGATGGTGACGACCGTCTGCTTGAGCCTGAACCTCTCTCTGACGAGATCAGTCAACGTCGTCACTCCTCAACCAGGGGTTGCAGTGGCAACAACTCCTGCCCTTCTCCGCCCTTCATGGCTCGGGCCACGATCTCGCGCCTGCCCCTGAGGAGGATCTCGATCTCCTCGCCGTACTTCACTTCCAGGGGCTCTGCGACCTCGTAGAGCCTGGATAGCTGCTTCATTCCAGCCTCCGACGATGGGAGGCGGATCTCAAACTCCTCCAGGGGCGGAAGCTTCTCGGCGATCAGATCGACGAGGCCGTCCAGGCCGTGCCCCTCCCGGGCCGAGATGAAGGCAGGGTTTGGCGCAAGGTCCTGTATCAGCTCGCACCGTTCCAACGCCACCTCGGGATCGATCCGGTCCACCTTGTTGAGGACCGAAACGATTGGAGCGTAACATCCGCAGTCCCAGAGGGTCTGGTGGCAGGAAGCGAGCTTATCTCTCAATACTTCAGGCGGATCGCTCAGATCCACCACCAGGAGAACCAGGTCCGCCTCGATGATCTCGGCCAGGGTCGACCTGAAAGCCTTGATCAAAAAGAGGGGGAGATCGTCGATGAAACCAACGGTGTCGGTCAGGAGAAATCTTCTCTCTTTGGCAGCCACCGCTCGGGTGGTAGGCGAAAGGGTCGTGAAGGGCTGGTCTTTTGCAGTGACAGTCTCCTCAGTGAGGCGGTTGAAGAGGGTGCTCTTTCCGGCGTTGGTGTAGCCTGCCAGGGCCACGAGGTCGAACCCAAGCTCCCTTCGCCTCTCCCGTCTCCGCTCACCCGTCTCTTCCACCGCCTTCAGCTCGGTCCGAATCTTGGCCATCCTGCCCTTGATGTCCCGGTACATCGAGACGTCATAGCTTCCAGACCCCCTGTATCCCGGCCGCTCGCTCAGCTTTTTGAGGGACTCGATCGTTCTGACGAAAGGCGCCTCGTAGGAGAGGCGGGCCAGCTCCACCTGGAGCTTCGCTTCTCTAGTGGAGGCCCTGGAGGCGAAGATCTCCAGGATCAGGTTGAACCGATCTATCGCCTGGACCTCGAACTCCTTGCTGATGTTGAACATCTGTCCGGGGCTGAGGGGGTTTTGAAATATCAGCTTTTCAGGCTCGAGGGTGACCGCCTCTGCGATCTTGCCTCTTCCGAGCTGGAACCTCCTGTCTCTGCCTCTTCTCTGGGAGATCTCGGCGAGGACGGTGTAGCCCGCAGACTCGGCGAGACCCCTAAGCTCCGCCATCTTTTCAGGATGTGGACCGCCCCTCAGGTCCTCCCGGAAAAGAAGCACTGCCGTCTTTTCGCTCTTCATACCCCTCCGGCCGTCATTTTCCAGGACCCTTCGCCAAGCCCCTCTTCCATCAGCTTCAAAACCAACTTTCGGCCCGCAAACGAGGCGTGGTGGGCAAGCTCGATCGCCCTTCTCTCTCCCAGGGATTCGGGGTACTTGAACTCCCGCCCCAGGATGCTCTCAACCCGCCACCGCTCCAGATTGTAGAGGTCGCCCTTCTCGGTCAAAACGGTGCCGTGCAAGCCCCGAACCGAGTCCTCGATCAGCTTGATCACAACCTCCATATCCACTGACTCTGCCACCAGGGGAACGAGCCTCATCCTCCTAGTCCTCTCGATCCCCTCCGGAGATATCCTCGCCGCCACAGAGGCAGAGACCATGATGTACTTTCCGTCCACCGCGTGCCTGCCCGAGATGTCGACCGCTACCACGTCCAAGATACCATCTCTTCGTCAGATCGTCGTCAGAGGTCGATTATGGCGTGGTTGGTGACGATTTCCGTTGCCCGATCAAGAGTGAGACCCGCACCTCTGGCGATCTCGATCGCCCTCTTGTGGTCGATCAGGTCGTCGGGGGCGTGGGAGTCGGTGTCGACGACCATCTTCGCTCCCGCTTCCAGGGCGAGCCTTGCGACGTGGCCGTTGGTGATGTTGTGCCCGCGCCGAGCGGTTATTTCGAGGCATACGTTGTTATCCCTGGCCAGGTCCGCTTCCTCGAGGGTGATGAATCCGGGGTGGGCCAGGATGTCTGCTCCGATATCCAGGGCCGTCCGGTTTGTTCCCGGAGCGACCGGCTCGACGGGCGTCTCTCCGTGAACCACTATCAGCTCGGCGCCCAGCCTTCTTGCCAGCGTTGCCAGCTTCTCCATCTTTCTGGGGGGGACGTGGGTCAGCTCGACACCGACCAGGATCCTCATCTCCAGGACGTCCTCCAGCTCTTTGACTTTCGAGACCTGGTTTAAGACTAGCTCGACGTTCGTGAAGTCGACGTGATCGGTGATCCCAAGAGCCCTGCACCCCTTCATCTCGGCCCTGCGAACCAGCTCGCTGGGGATCAGTTCGCCGTCGCTGAAGACTGTGTGAGTGTGAAGGTCGATCATGGAGTGGCCTAAATCACAAACATTATTAAGTATTGCCTTCAACAAATCCAGCCCAATACTATATCAGGAGTTTTCGATGACCACCGCGATTAGACGTTTGGTACTGGACGTATTAAAGCCGCACGTACCCACAATTTTGGAGCTTGCCGAGGCTCTGAGCAAGCTTGGCGGAATAACCGGAGTAAATTTGAGCCTATCCGAGGTGGACCAGCAGACCGAGACGATCAAGATCACTATCAAGGGAGACAGGATCGACTACTTGGCCGTTGAGTCGGTAATAGAGGACTTCGGCGGTGTTATCCACAGCATCGACGAGGTCGTGGCTGGAAAAGAGATCGTAGAAGAGGTGGAGACTGCACAGGACCGCTGACGATCAGCCCTGCAGCGCTTTTACGGGAAAAGGACGGGACTGGCACAGAATTGGCACAGAACTGGGCCCTAGATGTCCGGCTTTCAGCACCTCACATCAGATCAGCTGCGTCTTCGTTTGATCGTGCTCGCGATCTCTTTTACCAGAGCGGTCTTGGGCCCTTTCTTTGGAACCATGACCCGGCCAGGTTTTTCCCACCACTCTTTCGGGTAGTACTTATCCTTTTCAGCTTCCGGCACAAGGCCCATCTCCATCGCGGCTACCATTATCTCGTCGACGGTGGGCTTCTCGATGGCGTCACGCTTTGAGATCGCTCTGCCTCGGCTTCTCGACTTCCCGGCGTCGATGTATGCGGGCCAGATCACCAGTCTTCCGTCTTTCTTGGACATGGATTCAGTTCCACGTTCGCAGGAGGGATAAGATTTTTGGCACCTTCCGGATGGAGGAGGGGTTACAAGCCATCTCACTTGGAGCAAGTCCCGAGATCGGCAGAAAATATCTGAAATTATCTGAGATTATCTGAGATTATCTGAGACCGTCTGAGGCTGTCTGGGGGTTTTCTTAGATAGCCTTTTAGACAATAAAGATGAGAGAGATCTCCGGAGTTCACGATCATGAGCGAGAATGCCTATCCCACCGCCAAGGTCGGCGACCAGGAGGTTCCCTGGGACCCGGAGCAGCTGAGGAAGATCCGGGAACATCCCTGCTTCAGCGAGAAGGCCTGCCACCGTTTCGGCAGGATGCACCTTGCCGTCGCTCCGAGGTGCAACATCCAGTGCAACTACTGCATC
>DUKF01000144.1 GCA_013329455.1 Methanotrichaceae archaeon
AAACATCCTCCAGTAAGGGTAATTACTTCAGATTACTTCAGAGTAGACCAAAGCTTACTGTATATAAAGAGATCGCCCCTCCCCCCGAAATTGGGGGGGAGGAGGTCGGTCCAGTCAACAGTCGAAGGGCCAGACGTAGATGTAGACGTAGTTGCTCCAGTCGTTACACTGGTAACAGAGCAGGTGCCAACCGGAGGTGCTGCTCTTGAACCAAGTTGGGTACCAGCCCTCTTTCTTGTAGCCAAGGCTTTTCACTTCGGGCTTGCAGTAGTATCCGGACTTGCAGGGCGGCCACTCGTAGGACCAGTACATTCCAGGCCGGTTGATCTTGGACCAAAGCGGAAGCCATTCGTTCTGCTGGATGCTGGCCACCGTCATAAGCTTGTTCGGTCGGGCTTGGACGTAGTACTCGTTGTACTTGCATGCAGCCCTCGGCGTATAGACCAAACCGAAGTCCGATACGGTATCGGTACCTGCACTGTAGCCGGGCGGCGAGATGGTGCCTGCGCCTGTGCCGTAGCAGCTGTAACCTGTGGACCCGGAGGTGTAACCGCTGCCATCAGAGGTTCCGCTGGTCGGGGCACAGTAACTCGTCGAACCGGTCTTCCAGCCGTCGTATTCGGAACCAGTGACAGGAGCAGCACAGTCCGGGGCGGCCAGCCGCAGATCTGTGGGCATCAGCCCCTCGGAGAGCGGGTCTGGCGGCGTGGGCGTGGGCATTCCAAGGCCCGTCGAGAGGCTGCCACTGCTCAAAGACGATGACGATGGCGAAGTCTGCGGAGCCTCTATCTTCGAATAGCCCGTCGTTTTCCCTTCCGTGTACGATCCGGATTCCGGCCAGACGTAGATGTAGACGTAGTTGCTGGACTTGTCGCAGTGGAAGCAGATTATGTGCCAGCCTGGATCGTCACCTTTGAACCAGCCCTTCAGGTAGTCGGGCCAAGTCCAGAAACACCAGTTGACGGATGGTGTCAGCTTGTTCGGGTACCACTCGTAGACGAAGAAGTTACCGGTGTAGGCGACCTTCGCCCAGAGAGGAAGATATCCACCGTTGCTGCAGCCCGCCACCGTCGTCACTCCGCCGCGAGTCTGGACGTAGAGCTTGTTCTGAGACTCCACCGAGCCGGGCCAGTACCAGGAACCAGACGCGGCTCCTGAAGCCCCATCCATCCCAGCCACGACAGACTCCGGCGGCATGGCCGAGACGAAACTCAGCCGATCGTCAGGCGAGAAGCTGTACATTTCGGGCGTTCCGAATTTCAGCTCCGTCGGCGAATGGCCCTCCTCGTAAGGCCCTTTAAGGCTCGGAGCCTCGCCGTGGTAGGATTTCATCAGATCGGTTGAGGCCGATCCCTCGGATTGTTCAACTGTCCCTACTGCGCCAATGGCTATCGGCGCCAACGCCAGGAGCGCGACCGTAAGATAAATTAAGCGTTTCATGCTACCCCCTCCAACACCCTTCATTTCCAATCGTGTTTATTTAACGTACCTAATCTATTTAATATTTTTCGACTCGATCGAGAGAAAACCGCGTCCTTTCTCCAAAGGGCGAGGCTGTCAGCGGCTTCAGGATATAATTATGATTTTATTTTAACTAGGTGGAACGATATTTAAGGGGTTAAATGTCGGACGGGAGTTTGGATGAGAATTTTCCATAGGCTGCAACAGATCCGACGAGAATGGTTTGATAGGGCCTCTGCCACGCTCTGAGATTCGAAAGCAACTGCGTATCCAAAACCGTCTGTGTGTTTCTTTCAGTAGAGCTGAAGGCGAAACGTCGGTAAGTTTAATTTACAAGTCGTCTCAAAATGAGACGAAAGGAAGGATCCCAGCTCAGACCTTTGCCTCGGACTCGCTTTCAGCAGGTATTGCCATATGCCACCAGCGTTTGAAAAAGAGATTGAACTCATCGAGAAGTCGATAGAGGATTTCGAAGAGGGCAAAAGAGGTAACGTCGCCGTTATCTCCGACCCCTTCTACGGCGAGTCAGATCTGATGAAACGAGCCGGGGAGATTATCGGCTCAAGTGGGCTCAAGGTCGACGCTCGATCTCTTATCCACGACTTCGAGGTGTTGGAGAAGGCCTCAGAGAAGATCGTGATGGTGGATGAGGCTCATCGTCTTTACCGGAGGAAGATAGGGGGATTTGAGGCGATAAACCGCTTTTTGAGCTTTATCCCCTCGTCGGACGGACTTTTCATCACCACATGGAACAGCTACTCCTGGAAGTACCTCGACGAGGTTCTGGGCCTCGGCCGGCATTTCCCCCAAAAGATCAGGCTTTCCAAAATGGGCGCAGGCCAGATCCAAGAGATGCTCCTCTCCGGTTACGAAGAGGGCGAGCTGACCTTCGTCGAGGAAGTACCCGTGGACGCGGAAGAATTGAAGATATTGAGCCGGTCAAGCTACCAAAAGACCCTGATGGGCCGTAGCATTGAGATCCCTTATCCAGTGGTCGACATACGATCGATCAGGTCCCGTCGGACTAAAAGCGAGAAAAAATCGTCTGAAGAGATCTTCTTCGACAAGCTCGCCCGGATCTCTGACGGCAACCCGGGAGTTGCCGAGTATCTCTGGAACGAGGCCTTGGACTATCCCGAAGTCAGAAACGCCCTGAAAGATCCGCCATCCATCGATCTCGACTACGATGAGTCCTTCGCCATCGGCATCGTCCTATCCATGGGGTCCATCCAGGTGAGAGAGCTCTCTGATGTTCTGGAGCCCCTGGACCTCTCCGCTGAGAAAATCGCTGGCCTCTTGGAAGAGAGGGGGCTCGTCTTCTCGGAGGGTGATGTCATCGCGATAAGGTCCGAAGCCCTGAAGAGCGTTGTTGAGCACCTGAGAAGGCTGAGGCTGGTGTGGTAGCATGGCGGAGAATCTGACAGAGGTGTTCTCCAACTTATCAACGTCGACGCCCTCAGGAGTGGCCTCTGGGGTTTCGGCCAACATCACCTCAAGCATCCGCTCCGACATCCCGGCCCTGGGGATCGATTCGTCCATCGTGATGAACGCTCTTCTGGTGCTGGCACTCGCTTACATTGCCACCAGAATCGTCGTATTTCTCCTCACTTGGCTTTCAGAAAGAGTCTACGAGCACCGGATAACCGTCAAGATGGCGATCCCTCTCGCGAAGTTCGCCATCTACGGCTTTGCCATGTACCATATCCTTGGCACCATCCTCCAGCTTTCGACGGCCCAGCTCGTCGCCTTCTCGGGCCTTGCCGGCGCCGCCATAGGCTTCGGCCTGAAAGATCTCGTCGCTGAGGTGGTGGGAGGGTTCGTCATCGTCCTGGATAAGCCCTACCAGGTAGGCGACAAGGTGAGGATCGACGATCATTACGGCGAGGTCCGGGACATCGGGCTTCGGGCGACGAGGCTCGTCTCTCCCGACGACAGCCTGATCTCGGTCTCAAACCAGAAGGTCCTCAACCAGACCTTGGCCAACGCCAACGCCGGGAGCCAGGAGATGATGGTGGTGATCGACCTATTCATCAACTCCAAGTCTGACATCGCAAGAGCGATGCAGATCTTAAGGGAGGCTGCCGTCACGTCCCGGTACGTCTACATCTCCGATAAGCGGCCGGTCACGATCCTTCTCAAGGACTATCCCTTCTACAGGAGATTGAGGGCCAAGGCTTACGTCTACGACTTGAGGCGCGAGTTCGAGTTCGAGTCGGACGTCACTAAACGGGCCTGGGAGGCCTTCAGGGAGGAGGGGATCGAGCCGCCGAAGGCAGGGGTCGTGGAGATGGAAGAAGGGTCCGGACAAAGTTGAAGTTGAAGTTGAAGCAGAATTTGAATAGCGCTCCAAAGTTCACGGGCGAAAAGGCCTCGTTTCGTCCCCTCCTCCGGTGAGGCGCGCCGACGATTTTATTTACAGAACGCGCTGGTGTCTCGATTTTTGTCCGACCTCAAAATCTTTAAGTATGAATGATGTAAAATAATGACCAGGAAATTATCATTAAAGGCGAAGCACGTCTGTGAGGTTTGCGGGTACGTATTCGATTCTGAAAAGGGGGACCAAACGTCAGGGATCGCGCCAGGCGCCGCCTTTGAGGACCTGCCCGACGACTGAATCTGTCCGGAACTCGCAAGCTTCCAAGGACGCATTCGCAAAGGTTGAGTGAGGTGGCAAAAAGATGGGATTTTCAAGAGAGATCAGGCCGGGGGTATTTTCCGTCGGCGTCATCGACTGGGACCGTCGGCTCTTCGACGAGCTGATACCCCTTCCGGACGGGACTAGCTACAACGCTTACATCATTGAGGGAAGCGAGAAGACGGCCCTCATCGACACCGCGGATCCGCAGATGACAGAGGTCCTTATGAAGAACCTCGAGGGCATTGGGCTGGAACGTCTCGATTACGTGGTGACTAATCATGCTGAACAGGACCATTCTGGGTCGCTCCCAACTGTCCTCGAAAGGTTTCCCGAAGCCCAGGTCGTCTGCACGCCACGGTGCCAGAAGCTACTGGAAGAACACCTTCGCATCCCCGCTGAAAAGTTCGAAACCGTTGAGGACAGAAAGACACTGTCCCTCGGTGACAAGACTTTTGAGTTCATCTACACCCCCTGGGTCCACTGGCCCGAGACGATGTCAACGTACCTACGAGAGGAGAAGATCCTTTTTTCCTGCGACTTCTTTGGGTCCCATTACGCCACAAGCGACCTGTTCGCCGACAAACGGATCATCTACGAGCCGGTCAAGAGGTACTACGCCGAGATCATGATGCCCTTCAGGGCCATCATCAGAAAGAACCTTAAGCTTGTGGAGGCCCTGGACCTTGAGATGATCGCTCCGAGCCACGGTCCATTCCACGATGATCCATCCTTCATAATCGAGGCTTATAGGGATTGGTCCTCGGAGGAAGTGAAAAACGAGGTCGTGATACCCTACGTCTCGATGCACGGGAGCACCAAGCTCATGGTCGACCACCTCATGGACGGACTTATCGCGCGGGGGATCGGGGTGAAGAGGTTTGACATCAGCGGATCGGACGTCGGGAAGATGGCGATGGCCCTGGTCGATGCCGCAACCCTCGTCCTCGGAACGTGCACCGTCCTTGCGGGACCACACCCCAACGCCGCCCAAGTCGCCTTCCTCGCCAACGCCCTCCGGCCAAAGACGAAGTTCGCCTCGATCATTGGGTCTTATGGCTGGGGCGGAAAGACCGTGAAGGTCATCCAGGATATGATGCCCCACCTGAAAGTCGAGATGATCGAGCCCGTCCTCGCCAAAGGACTTCCAGGAGAAGAGGACTTTTTGGCCCTTGACCGACTGGCAGACGAGATTCTGAAAAAGCACAGGGAATTGGGGATAGCGTAAGTCTGGGGCAATTCGTCCTGATCGCCCGAGAGTTCTGCACCATGCCGGTGAATGAGCTCTCGGGCCCCAAAAGGTCCTTCGTGATTTTTTTGCGTATTGAGATCAGTCCTCGTACCTGGCGGCGATGGGCATCCTTCTTCCCGTGCCGAAGGCCTTTGTGGTCACTTTCAGGCCGGGAGGAACCTGCTTTCTCTTGTACTCGTTTCTCTTCACGGCCCTCGTCACCCAGTTCACGGTCTCGGGGTCAAAGCCCAATTTGATGATCTCCTTCGCCGACAGCCCATTCTCGACGTATTGGTGGAGCATCGAGTCTAGGACGTCGTAAGGGGGTAGAGTGTCCTGATCCATCTGGTCGGGCTTAAGCTCCGCAGAGGGAGGCCTTCTGATGATCTCGGGGGGGATGATCTCGCCGTTTCGGTTGATGTGTTCAGCGAGCCTGTAGACCATCGTCTTGGGGACGTCCGAGATGGCGGCAAGCCCTCCGCTCAAATCTCCGTAAAGGGTGCAGTAGCCGACGGCAATTTCGCTCTTGTTCCCGGTGGATAAGACTAGATGGCCGAACCTGTTGGAGATGGCCATGAGGACGTTTCCCCTTATCCTCGCCTGGACGTTCTCGAGGGTGACGTCCACCTCCCCCCCCTTCAGGCCGAGGTGGTCTTCCAGGGATGCGACGTAGGACCTGTACATCTCCGAGATAAAGATCTCCTCAAACTCGATCCCCAGGTTTTCGGCCAGCTTTTTCGAGAGGGCTCTGCTCTCCGTTGAGGTGTAGGGCGAGGGCATCGATACCCCTAAAACGTTCGGTCCGCCCAGGGCTTCGGCGGCCAGGCAGCAGGTGAGGGCAGAGTCGATCCNNATCCCGCCCGAGAGGCCGATCACAGCTTTCGAGAAGCCGCACTTTATCGCGTAGTCCCGAATTCCGAGGACCAACGCCTTTCGGAGGGACTCAATCTCGGAATTGGCCGGTTGCAGATCGGGACGTCCCCGGGCGTCCAGGTCCACTATCCCGACCGTCTCATCGAAAGACGGGAAGACCTTGATTGCGTTCCCCTCTTTGTCGATGCAGAGGCTGCTCCCGTCGAAGATCAGCTCGTCGTTTCCTCCCACCTGGTTGACGTAGACGAAGTGGCTACCGTATTTTCTGGCGTGTCTCTGAATTAGACCGAATCGAACCGCCTCTTTTCCCAGGTGGAATGGAGAGGCGGAGATGTTTATGAGGAGGGTTGCGCCCTTCTTCGCCAGCGCCTCTATGGGGTCAAAGGAGTAGAGCCGGGTGGGCCAGAGCGTCGGGTCGTTCCAGGCGTCCTCGCAGATAGAGATCCCCAGGACCTGGTCCCTGAAGGGCGTCACATGAATCTCGGGGGCCGGGTCGAAGTACCTGGTCTCATCGAAGACGTCGTAGGTCGGAAGAAGGGACTTGTGCTGGCAGGCCAAAATCTCGCCCCCGCTGATCAGAAAGGCGGAGTTGTAGAGGCCCGATCCTTCGCTTTTTCCCGTGGGCACGGGGGCGCCGATTACGATGCCGGTACTCGAAAGCTCTCCGGAGACTTCGACCAGTTCCCGGAGGGCGGCCTGGACCTTCCGAATGAAGCTGGGCCTTTTGAGAAGGTCTCTTGGAGGGTAGCCCACCAAAAATAGCTCCGGAAATACCAGAAGGTCGGCCTTGCCCTCGAATCGGGAGAGGGTCGCGACGGCCTTCTCAAGGTTGCCCTCGACGTCTCCGATCACCGGATTGAGCTGTGCGACTGCGACTTTCATCTCACCCTCGCTTCGAAACGGTATTGTTCTCGATTCTTATCAGAGTTTTGGTTCGTCGGACGATCCTGATTTGAGGAGATGGGGGATATATAAATAAAACTTGCACGTTTAAAACGGTTCTTGCCACCATTCCCGGTAGCAAAAACACAAGCTGGAGCGATCTCATGGCAAAGGTCTTGATCTACGGGGCAGGAGCGATAGGCTCGTTCTTGGGATATCTGCTCTCCGAAGTTGAAGGGAAGGAGGAGGGGGGGAAGGTGGTCCCCATCGTGGAGAGTGTGGCCCTTCTGGGAAGGATGGGCCACATTCAAAGGATAAGAGAAAAGGGCCTAGAAGTCGCTCTACTTGAAGGGAACAGGCCACCATCTATCCGGTTCAGGCACTGCTTCACCGACCTCAATGAGCTCGGAAGGTCGCAGTTCGCACCGGAGATCGTGGTGGTATGCGTCAAGACTCATTCGCTTCCAGCGGTCTTGAGGGAGATAAGGGAATCTGGCCTTTTGGAGGGGAAGCTGAAAGATGCCGACTTCGTCCTTTTGATGAACGGCATGGGCAACAAAGAAAAGTTCGACCTGTCCGCAAACCACGTCTTCGAGGGGACGACCTCCATGGGCGTCGTCTTCTCCGATGATGGCAAAATCGAGCTCAAAGGAAGGGGAAAGACCATTTTTGAAGCCGCAATGGGCAAAGATTCAAAAAAGTTCATCAAGGCTCGGTTCGAGGAGAAGGGCTTTCCGGTGGAGTTTGCCGAGGACTTCAAGCTTCACCAGTGGATGAAGCTCTTTGCCAACGCTGTCATAAACCCGATAACGGCTTTGACCGGAGGGAAGAACGGGATCGTCCTCTCTGAGCACTTGAAAGGCGTCGTCGAAAAGATCATCGCAGAGTGCGTTGCCGTAGCCAGCAAGGAGGGGCATCAGTTCGACGAGCTGGAGGTTCTCGAGTTCGTCCGAGCCGTTGCCGAAATGACGGCCGCCAACACCTCCAGCATGCTCCAGGACGTGCTCAACGGGAAGCGGACGGAGATCGATTCGATAAACGGATACGTTCTGGACTGCGCGGAGAAGCATGGCCTGGAAGCGCCATTGAATGAGATGCTGTACGCGCTTGTGAAGTCCATCGAGAAGGGAGAGTCAAAGGGTCTGAATCGTCACGAGCGGTAGTTTTGGGAAACTTTCTTGCGGCTTCGGGACGAAAAGGATGGAGTTCACGAGGATGCCATCTGTCTTGCCTTATCCAGGTTTGACATCACAGTCTCGTGAAGCAGAGGATATTCATCGGCGGTGAATATTTTGAGAGCTTGCTCGTAAGC
>DUKF01000137.1 GCA_013329455.1 Methanotrichaceae archaeon
CCAAAAGAGGATGAAACGACAGAACGGCCGTATCGGTGCGAGGACGACTCTCACACCGGATACGGATGACCTTTTTTATAACTGGATCAGACGACCTTCGCCAAAGCCTAGACGGCCCTAACCACGAGGGTGCCCTGAGAGACCCCTACCTTCAAGGAGACAGGCTCGCACTTTGCCCTCATAACGTAGATGAGCCGTCCAATTAGCCGGTCGTCAAACTCGGTCATCGTCTCGAAGTTGCCCATCCCCTTGGCGACAACGAGCCAGCTTTCGTCCCAGAAGATGTCCAAAAACTCGGCCCTCGCTTCCTCAAGAGAGAGACCGACGACTGGGCCCGTTGACTCGATGGGGAGGGAGGTCATCGATCTCAATTCCGCGGCGGTGACGTCGTTTAGGATGGGAGCGGTCTTGGGGCATATGACGACCAACTTTCCCATTTCCTCCAGCTTCTCAATGACGAAGAGGTCGAAGACGATCTCGCCAGCGTTGTCGGTGAGGTAGAGGATCTTCTCGAACCGGTCTATGCGGCGGCGGGCCTCCTCAAGGTCGCCGTCAAAGTTCTCTTTCAGGGTGTCAAGAAAAACGTCCTCGAAAGAATTGACATCAAAATCGTGCCCCTTCACGCCCCATTCCATGGAGTTTGCGGCGGCGGCGATCCTGATCAGGGCCTCGAGCTTGTCCTCGGCCTCCTCGTAAAACCGTCTCGTCAGAGGGAGCAGGTCCTTTGCTACCCGGTTGCTTTCGGCTTTCATCTCTCGATAGGGGTCGGGGTTTTTGCTCCTCCTCTTCATGATCCGTTCCCGTTCAGTCCCCACCACTGAGGGAACCATGCCTTTGTGGAGGGTCATGAAGTCGAGGAGCTCCTCCATCGCCTCCTTCTTCGAATCGTCCTCGGAAAAGAGCATGTCGCACTCGAACTTGGCCCGGTCGAGGATGCAACTGTAACAGTTCGAAGCCATCTTCACTCGCCATCACCTCTCTGCCAAGACCGATATCATCTCGGGAATGGCCTTCGACGCCACTTCCGGCACAGATCCTCCGCTTAGAACGAAGACCACGCCCTTGTCGCCCACAGCCTCCTTGATGATCCTCGCCATCTTGGGGTAGACGGCTGTGGTGAGCTCAAAGCCGCCATAGTCGTCGGCGTGGGAGTCGTGGCCGAATATGACAAAGCAGATCTGAAAATCGAAGTCCTTGGCCATCCCCATGGCGTTATCGAGCTCGCTCAAAAATTGGCCGTCCTCGGCGTCAAACCCGATCCCAACGTCGTAGTTGTTCTTATTCCCATCGAAGTTGGAGTTGGACTGGTGGTTGAAGTTAATGTGGTAGACGTTGGGGTCGTCTCCAAAGAAGTTTCTCGTGCCGTCGCCGAAGTGGGGGTCGACGTCCACGATCAGGAACCTCTCAAGGCCCAATTCTCTGAGCCTCTGGATCGATATCGCTACGTCGTTGAAGTAGCAAAATCCCCAGCAGCTTCCGGGGCTTGCGTGATGGCCTGCAGTCCCGGTGTAGGCGAAGGCGTTCTGGGCTTCGCCCTTCGCCACCATCTCCGCGGCCTTGAGGACGCTTCCCGTCGAGAGGAGAGCGACGTCGTAGTACATCCGGTTGTAAGACTCGGTCCTCATGCTCTCCATGTGCTCTGGGGTGTGGGCCTTCTCGACGAGCTCTAGGGGCGCGGGCGCGGGCTCGAAGACTTGGACGTCGTCCCCTTCAAGGAGGCCCGACCTCGCTAGGGCTTCAAAAGAGGGCTTGATCCGGGCCTTGAGGACGCTATGCCCCTTCGACCCGAAATCCTCGTGATAGATGACGGCAACCAACATGGCCTCTAGGTTTCCGACCGACCTTATAAAGCGTTCTCCCGCAATCCCTCGATGTACGAGAGAGCTTCAGACACTTCCACAAGGTCCTCTGGATCTGAGAAGGTCTTGGAAGCTTCTCCCGGCCCCTCTAAATCTGGGAGTACCTCGGATACCTTTCGAGAAGCATCCCCTCGACGAAGATCGGCATCTCCCTGAGGGCGTCGTTGGCGGCCCTCTCTACCTCCCAGTCCTTGCTGGAGTATATCGTGAAGAGCGGCTCCCCCTTCTTCACGACCTCGCCCATCTTCTTGTGGATCCGGACTCCGGCCTTCTTGTCGGCGGGAGCTCCGGCGCTCCTCGCGATCTCGATGATCCTCTTGTTGTCGAAGGAGATGACGTAGCCGTTCGCCGGGGCGAGGATGTCCTGCTTGTACTCGCCGATCTCGATGTCGCTACTCTTGACGCTCGTGTCGCCTCCTTGCGCCTCGATGATCTCCATCATCTTCTCGTGGGCCTTGCCGCTGCTGAGGATCTTCTCAGCCATGGCCCTGCCCTCGCCTCGGGCGGCGACGCATCCCATCCCGGCGGTGCACCCGATCTCGAGCAGTATCCCGGCGAGGGAGAGGCTCTTCTCCCGGAGGCTGTTTGGCCCCTTGCCGCTCTCGAGCATCGTGAGCGCCTCTTTCACTTCCAGGGCCGGTCCCACCGTCCTTCCCACGGGCGAGGCGCCGAAGGTCATGGCGCATTCGACCCTAATCCCGAGCCTGTCGCCAAGGTCGATGAGGTCCTTTGCCATGGACCTTCCGTCGGCGGCCGTCGGCAGTTTCGTTCCGGGGCCCACAGGCATATCCATCACGACCGAATCTGCGCCGACGGCGCCCTTCTTGGCCATGATCGACGCCAGCATCTGGCTGTAGGGATCGATGGTGAGGGCGTACTCGGCCCTGATTAGCTTATCGTCGGCGGGTGCGATGTTTGTGGCACCGCCCCAGGCGAGGACTCCACCCACCGTTTCGGCGATCTCCTTGATCTCGTCGGCGGAAAACTCGACCGGAGCCAAAATCTCCATCAGATCCGAAGTTCCCCCGGCCCCGGTGATCGCTCTGGAGCTTGTCTTGGGGATGAGAAGCCCCGCGGCGGCGACGATCGGGACGACCAGGAGGGAGACCTTGTTTCCGGGAACTCCGCCGATGCTGTGCTTGTCGACCACCGGATGTGTGTCGAAATGGATCCGCTCACCGGTCTCGATCATTGCCCTCGTCAGCCACTCGGTCTCCTGGGAG
>DUKF01000236.1 GCA_013329455.1 Methanotrichaceae archaeon
CAACATGATCGCCTGGATGTGCGCAAAATCCGACCAGCCCGACTACGGCGACCTCATAGTATTCAAGTTCCCCAAAGACCAGCTCATCTTCGGGCCGATGCAGATCGAGGCGAGGATCGACCAGGACACAGATATCTCCGAGCAGCTCACCCTCTGGAGCCAGAAGGGAAGCAGCGTCATCAGGGGAAACCTACTCGTCGTGCCCATCGAGAAGAGCCTCCTTTACGTTGAGCCCCTCTACCTCAGGGCAGAGAACAGCGAGCTTCCCGAGCTGAAACGGGTGATAGTCGCCTACGACGGCAAGGTGGCAATGGAGGAGACTCTCGAGGAGGCCCTGGCGATGATATTCGAGTTTGCGCCCGAAGCTGCCCCCAGGACAGCGGCCTTGGGCGAGAGAGAGGACCTGAGCACGGCGGAGCTGATCGGCCAGGCTGGAACTTTATACAGGTCCGCCCAAGAGCAGCTCCGAGCCGGAAACTGGTCGGGCTACGGCGAGGAGACCGACCGGCTGGATGAAGTGATAAGGGATCTGGAGGAGAGAACGAGAGCCTGAAGCTAGCCCGCGGAAAGGAATATTTTATACCAAAAAATCGGGCGGCTTTTGGGGGTCGAGCCGCTCGATACAATGTGCTTCGGATTTCGACGATTCGGCTCCGACGATCCGGGACGCTTTTTTTTGCGTCTCGAATCGAAAACCCTGATCTTCAGGTTCTTCCGGGCCCGTTCTCGTCTATACTGATCGTCAGTTCTTCTTTTTCTTCCTCGTCCACCCGGGTGCAGCTCTGGTCGTCGGATATCACTTTGTAGAAGCGGTCCCAGTCAAGGGTCGTCGAGACGCATCCATTGGTCAGAAGGGGAACGCCTATCGCCGGGATGGCGTGGCCGTGGCAGAGGTCGACTCCTTCTTTGATCTCCATGTTGCAGCCGACGCCGACGATCGCCCTGGGCCGGTACTTCTTGATCATCCTTTTTATGAGGCTGGACCCCGGAGCCACGAAGAACCTGTACCCCAGGCCTTCGGCGAAGACCTTAGCGGTCCCGACCTCACACCTGCCACAGTTCACGCACCGAAGGCCCTCTGGGGTGAGCTTGGCCGGGCAGTCGACGCTTCGGACGCACTGGGGCAGGAAGATCGCCCGCTCATCCATCGGAACGGCCTCGAACTTCTCGGCGTTGATGTAGTTACGCAAGCGGATCCCCACCTCGTCGACGATGGCGTCGTCAGCCCTGCAGGTCCTGAATATGCTCTTTATCAGACTCTCGAGAAAACAGACGAAGATCAGCATGATCCTGGCCATGAAGAAGTGGCCTGTCTTGAAGGAGTAGGCGATGAGGGCCGCGCCGAGGACCGCGGATATCAGAACGGCCGCGGCCAGGACGAAGACTGCCTCCCCCATGAAGTAGAAGAGGGTGTCCATGAACGGGGGGAGCATGGTTCAAGATGGAGACGAAGTATATATAAGGGCAGGTCATCGGCGATTATCCAAATTTCCACGTTTGCATTTCGGGAGGGCGCGCTTCCGTCTCTCAAGGAGGGCGCCGGAGGGCGCTGACTTTCGGCGATGCTGACCCGTGGCGACCGGGACAACGACCTTTGCCTTTGAACTCGCTCTCTAGACCTGTGACGATTTACTTCGCGGCCTTTGCGGATCTTGGCGGTGAGGTGAGTGGGCTCGTGGATGGTGAGTCGAACCTGATCCCATAGAAGATGTCAGCATCCGGCACTGAGATGGAGTTCGAAGGGAGGTTTTCGGAGATTGGGGCGAAAGGGGATTTATGCCGAAGGCCGCAAGCTTTTTATCGCATGGTACGATGGAAAGCTTACCTTCGCCTTTATCTAACTTAGGATTATAATGAGGATTTGATATGGCCAGAATGCACACCAGAAGAAAGGGGTCCTCGAGATCAAGGCCGCCTTTCAGATCAACGGCACCCGAGTGGTGCGACATGAACAAAGAGGAGCTGGAAAAGCACGTGACGAGGCTCTACGGGAACGGCATCTCCCCCACCATGATAGGGCTTACTCTCAGAGACCAGTACGGGGTTCCGAGCGTAAAGCCGATCCTGGGAACGAAGCTCACCATGTATCTGAGGGAGAATGCTGAGGTTCCAGAGATTCCTGAGGATCTCACAAACCTTATGCGAAAAGCGATCGGTATGAGGAAACACCTGAAGAACAACAAGAAGGACATCCACAACAGAAGGTGGCTCGACCTCACCGAGAACAAGATCAGACGTCTTGCAAAGTACTATCGTGGTACTGGAAAGCTGCCTCAGGACTGGAAGTACAAGCCAGAGACCGCTGAGATGCTCATTACATGAAACGGCTGGAGAAGCTGGCAAAGTCCGCGGCCAGCTCCCTCTTGCAGTGTGAGAGCGTGAGGGTGATATCCCACAACGATGCCGATGGGATAACCTCCGCGGGCCTGATATGCAGCGCCCTTAAGAGAGCAGGGATACCTTTTCAGGCCACCCTGGTCAGCAGGCTCGACCAGTCGCTCGTCGACTCGATCGAGCCGCCGGTGGTCTTCTGCGACATGGGCAGCGGAAAGCCCCATCTGATATCGCGGATTAAAGGCGAGGTCTTCGTCTTCGACCATCATACCCCAGTGGGAACGCTCGACTGCGTCCACGTAAACCCACACCTTGTGGGAGTGGACGGGGCCTTCGAGCTCTCAGCCTCGGGGGCGGTCTACACCGTGGTCCGCGAGATGGGGGAGAACGTCGACCTTGCGGGCCTCGCTCTGGTGGGAGCTTTGGGGGACCGGCAGATGATGATCGGGGCGAACCGGACAATTCTCGAGGAGGCCGCAAACGCCGGGATTGTGGAGATCAGGCCGGGACTCAAGGTGGACGACGGGCCCCTGGAAACCGTCCTCACCAGTGCTCTTGACCCTCTTTTGGAGATGAACGGCGACTTCGAGAAGACTGGGGCCTTTCTCGAGGAGTTGGGGATTTCCGGCGTTCTTCCCAAATTGAGGGGAAAGGCCCTCTCTCGCCTCTCGACGGCCCTGGTCCTGAAGGTTCTGATGCAGGGCAGCTTTGCGGCTGATTCAGTCGTCGGGGAGACGATAAGACTGAAGAAAGAGATCGTCGAGAACGCCTTCGAGTTCATGTGGNNTGCGGCAAGATGAAGGAGACTGGCCTTGCCCTGACCCTTTGCATGAGGGATACCGCATTCCTCGCACAGTGTAGAAAGATCAACCAGGACTACAAGGCGAGGACCCTATCGGAGGTCAGGAAAGTTCAGGCGAGCCTCCAGGAGACGGAGAACATCAGGTACGTCCTTCTCGACGAGATGGACGCCGCTGGTGTCGTCTCAGGGCTATGCGTGAGGTACCTTTACACCGACAGGCCGATGATCGTCATGAACCGGGTCGAGGATATGATCAAGATCTCGGCCAGGGGCAACAGGCTTCTCGTATTTAACGGCCTCGACCTATCGGTCGCCCTCAAGGAGGGGGCGGGGAAGGTCGGTGGGAACGGGGGCGGCCACAGCGTCGCCAGCGGCGCCTCAATCCCTCTTGGGGCCGAAGAGGAGTTCATAAGGAACGTCGATGCGGTGGTGGGCCAGCAGCTTTCTGAGGGTCATAAAGTATGATGCGCGCAAGGCTCCAATTTTGGGGCGAGGCGGCAAGGGAGGTCGCCCGATCCCTTGACCCTGACAACCTGCCGGGGATGGATGTCGAGGTTGGTGATGGAAAGTTTGAGGTCGAGTTCAGCGCCGAGAAGATGGGAACACTTCTTGCGACCTCCGATGACCTGATCATGAACATAAAAATCGCTGAAGATTTACTGACCAGAGAGGTGGGGAGATGAAGTTTCATTTGGAGGCGAGCTTCAGGCTCAGCGCCGANNTTAAAAGGACGTCGAGGAGTTCTTCGCGGGCGCGGCCGATATTCTGAAGAAAGGGGCTGCCGAAGGCAAGGGCGCAAGGGTGTTGGGCTGGAAGCTCGAGAAGGGCGAGATATTTGTCGTCATAGAGAGCGACCGGTACGTGAGGGCCCACGATGCTGTTTTGAGGTTGAGAAAGCCTCTCGCCGAGCTTTTCGGCAAGAAGTACAGGGTCGGGATCAGAGGCCTTGAGGTCTCAAAGTACGAGATCGAGGTCAAATCCGAGCGGTCCATAGACCACACGATCCCCCACGTCAAGGAGATGAAGCACGAGGGCGGAGTCTTGAAGCTGGCTCTGGACGTCGATGAGTCGGACCTGAAAAACCAGGTTCCCGACAGGATCGTGAGCCTCCTCGATGAGAAGCTCGCTGCAGAGGATTACGGCGGCAAGGCCGAGCACTGGGATTTGCTGTGGGAAAGCTCGCCCAGGGTGCCGAAGTTTGAGAAGGACCCCACCGAGGAGCTGGTCAACCGGGGCTGGATCAAGCACGGTTCGAGCCGTGGTCAGTGGATCTACGGGCCGGAGGGGACCCATTTCTTCAGGGTTCTCGAGAAGCTCGTCATCGAGGAGATCATAGAGTCTCTCGGCTACCAGGAGATGATCTTCCCAAAGCTCGTCACCTGGGACGTCTGGAAGAAGAGCGGTCACGCCATGGGTGTCTACCCCGAGATCTACTACGTCTGTCCT
>DUKF01000033.1 GCA_013329455.1 Methanotrichaceae archaeon
TTCCTCTCGAAGCTCGAAGAGCTTCTGCCGCCGGAGAAGAGAGGTCGCGGCAATAACTACATCTCCTCCACCCTCAAGGCCCACGTGGACGCCGTCCAAGCCGACGAGGACCACATCAGGGTCGAGAGCGAGGGGAGGTCCGTCGAGATCACACGGGCAAAGCTTTAGACGATCCTCGAGGAGAAGTTTCGACCCTCGACCACCTGAACCTGCCCGGCCTTCTCTTTCTCCAGAGCGGCCCGGTCCTTCAGGCCTGCACCCTCAGGAGGCTCTCCAAAGACCACGGGGTGAGGGTGCCGGAGAGGCGGCGCACCCCGCAACAAGCCACGGAGTATTCATCTTAAATAAATAAAAATATATATATATATAGAATGATAATTCCCGGATATAAGGACAACATTGCTGGAAAGGACACAAGATCCTTTGCCTTGGTGAAGCCTGCGTCAGCGTCTTCTGCCTAATCTAAAAAGATTACCAGCATTATATCCAACAAACCAATTTTCGTTCACAAAAACGATGTCCCATTCATCTACTGCTCCATGGACCATCTTGCAATGAATCCTATGCGTCTCGCCTCTTATCGCCCGCCATTCGGCCTTCCAGAGACCTTCTGCTTCCACAGTCCCTTCTAGTCCAGCAACTTTAAAGTACCAGGGAACGGGGAGCCAGGGAACGGGTTCAGGTGTTTCTTTCATAGTCTTAAAGTGCCAGGGAACGGGTTCAGGTGTTTTTACCTTCTTTCCGTCAAACTTACTTACATCCCAAAAGGATTCACTTAATCGCTTGGCTATTTCCATAATTTTTGCTCCTGCTACAAGATTTGGTTCCAAGATTGCACTTCTTTTGCTATTAGATACCAATATGTTGCTAATATTATTTATAATATTAAACTCTTTCTATTCCCCGTGATTCTTGTGTCTAGGTGTCGATTGGTGAAAACTAGTAAGTAGCGCTATTTCGAGATCTGCTCATGGTCAAGGCGCTACATGTTGTTTGTGGGTCTTGATGAAGATATTTGTATGGAATAGAACTTCCAAAGCCGCAAAACTCTGGAGCTGGAAGGCGGCCATTCTGCCGCTGCTCCTCCCCGTTTCATCATTCCTTCCCGCCAGCCTTCTCCTTCCATCCCGTCCTTCTTTCTCAGCCGAATGCTCCGGGATACACCGCCACCGTCGCCCTGAGGAGGACGTCTATGATCAAAGCCGCAAAGAGAACAGCTCTATAATTTGCGCCCTGGTAGAAGATCCCATTCCCCCGCTCAGCCGTCGGGTTTCGGATGAAGTTAATGGTCTGGGCGATCATCCAGACTCCGGCTGCAATGGCCGCAGCGAAGTAGATCGGGCCAAGGCCTGTTGCAAGGCCGAGGGCTAGCGAGAGGGCTACCCCGAAAACCCAGGTCGCGGCGACGAGCTTCGATGTTTTTGGAATGCCGTAGGTGACGGGAAATGTGGGAATCCCCTCCTTTCGGTCGCCCTCGACGTCTCTTGAGGCGTCGCAGTTGGTGAAACCCCAGTCGGTTATGCAGATCATGGCGCCGAGGATCAGGGCCCCCTCGTGAAGGCCGGGCCCCGCTTTTAGAATGCCCGCCGGAGCCATCGCGAGCCACACGCCTATCGGAACGACCCCGTAGGCGAGGCCCACGAACGCCCAGGAGAAGGGGGTGCTCCTCTTCGCCCACTTCGAGTAGACGGCCATGATCAGGGTAGCCGTGATCAGGGCGACTAAGCTCTCGGGGTTTAGGTAGAGGGCGATGAGGGCAGCGATAACGAATAAAAGTCCCGAATAGGCGAGGGCCGAAGTTCTACTCACCTGCGACGAAGGGAGGGGACGGTCGGGCATCCCGACGGCGTCGACATCGATGTCGCAGCAGTCGTTGAAGACGTAAGAGCTGGTTATGGCAACATACGCTCCAAGCGTTGCGATGGCGAAGGGAAAGATGGCGGGGAGGCCTCCGGTCGCGGCGTAGACCGCAAGAAGCGCCGTCGCCCCAGGAAGGGCGATGTCCATCGGCGCGAGAGGCGGGCGGAGAAGCTCCCAGTAGGCTTTGAACCGGCCGCTGCTTTTCGTATTCGTAAAGGCGTTCAAGAGTCCACCTTCCTCAGTCCAAAAGCCCCTCAAACGCTTCGAGATGGTCCTGGGGGTGGACGAGCCAGTCGAGCTTTCCCATCTCCCTGCCGAGGGGATACATCTCCCTGCTCCTGACGAGCCCCAGGTCCCTGACCGCGGGAACCTCGATCTCCCTCAAGGGCGCGGCCTCCTTGCATTTCGGGTTTTTGACAAAGCCTTTGTCAGTGAGGAAGTAGGCCCCGCCCCCCTTCTCCTTTATGGGGTCGTAGATCGAGGAGAAGTCTCTGCAGACGAAGTTAGCCATCTTCAGCCTCTTGTTTGACTCGTTTATGGTGATATGGCCGTAACCTGGCGGGACCACCACCTTGTCACCGGCCCTCGCCCTCACCAAAACGACGTCGCTCAGATCCTCTTTCTGGAGAAGGTAGGTTGCCTCCCCCTCAAGAACCTCGTAAACCTCGGGATAGGTGACGTCCTCGCCCGGTACCCTGGGATGGTAGTGGCCCGCCGTCTTGACGTACTCGCGCCCCAGCATCAGGGGCAGGATGATCGTGATGTCGTACCTGAGCCCCTTCTCCTTGAAGAGGTCACCATCCCTCCTGCTGAGGAAAAGATCCCTGTACATGTAGTAGAGCTCCAGGTTCTCGGTACCCTCCGCCCACTCTCGATCGTAGAGGACGTCGTCCATGTCGTGGAGCATTCTCACGTCGGGCTCCTTCATCTTTCCGCCGAATTCGAGCTCGTTCAAGTCTCAACACCCGAATAGGTAAAGGTCGGCAAATTTATAACGTTTTTCCGAGAAGTAGACCTCATGGAAAATGACGGGAAGCCCACCACTTTCTGTGAGGACCTCAGAAAGTTCATCATGACCTTCGTATCCACCACCGCTGAGGCGATCCAGGCGACTCAGGGAGCCGGCGGCCTCATGATCATGAGCGTTGCCATCGGAACCAAGCTCTGGGAGGAGATGGAGCAGTTCAGGGAGTGCAACATGCCGAATTTCGAGACAAGAGAAGAGCAGATCGGATGCTTCATGAACACTCTGGAGGAGTCGGGGGTGATTGGAAGCCACTCGTTCGAGGAGAAGGACGGTCGCCTCGTCGTATCGATCAAAGACTGCTTCTTTGCTCCTGCCAGCGACAGGCAGATCGAAGCCGGGCTTGAGCACCCGCTCTGCCCCATCGGCGGGCTGATCGTGGCGGGCCTTCACAAAGTNNNAACCGCCCACATCCTCGCCGCTCTGGAATGTGTCGAGCACAATCCAGAGGACGAGGTCTCAACTCTCACTTTCAGGCTCTACTCGTGAAGATCGATAAGGGTTCCGGAAAGGTCGATCACCAGTGAAGCGATCAGGGAATCGGCATCATAGGGTCGCTCTGATCCGGTCCCAAACCGATTTTATGGCATCACCGACGGGACCCTCGACCTCGACGAGGGTGACTCCCGAGATCATCGCCTCGACCACCCCGGGGTCGAATGGCAGCTTTCCAACGACGTCGACGCCCATCTCGCGGCAAAGGTCCTCGATCTCCCCTGTCATCTCGACGTTCAGGTCGTACTTGTTGACGCAGACGAGGGTTTTTACTCCGAAGTGCTTCGTGACGCCGAGGATTCTCTCGAGGTCGTGAGCCCCGGAGATGGAGGGCTCGGTCATGACCAGGGCGATGTCGGTCCCGGTGATGGAGGCGATGACGGGACATCCGATCCCCGGTGACCCGTCGATCAGGACGAGATCCTTTTTCTCTCTCTCGGCGACCTTGAAGGCGAGCTCTCTCACCATCGTCACCAGCTTTCCGCTCGCCTCTTCCCCTGGAAATAGGTTCGCGTGAACCATCGTCCCAAACCTCGTCTCGGAGACGTAGGCGTGGCCCGAAATCGTTTCGATCATCGTGACCGCCTCCGAGGGGCAGACCAGGGTGCAGACCTTGCACCCCTCACAGCTGCGGGGGTCGACCTGAAAGTCGGAGATGGCATCGAACCTGCAAGCCTTCTCGCACTCGCCACACTTTGTGCAATTATCGGGATCGATCTGGGCGATCTTCAGCCCCAAAAAGTCGTGAGTCTCCTTGATCTCAGGCTTGAGGATCAGGTGGAGGTCGGGAGCGTCGACGTCGCAGTCTGCCACCACCATGCCTCCTTTTGCGAGGGAAGCAAGAGATGCGGCCATCGTCGTCTTGCCGGTCCCGCCTTTACCGCTTATTACTACGAGCTGCTTCATTTGATCGCCTCCTCGACCTTTCCGAACAGGTCCACGAACCTCTCCTGCCATTCGGTCATCTCTTGAGAGAAGAGGATCCCCCTGGAGTAGAGCTCTGCGATCTTTCTCTTCATGGGGATCTCGAGAAGTATCGGGATCTCCTCCTTCTCGCAGTACCTTTGGACTCCCAGGTCACCGACGCCGCTCCTGTTCACCACCACGCCGCAGGGGATCTCCATATCCCTCACCACCTGGACAGCGATCGAGAGGTCGTAGAGGCCGAAGGGTGTGGGCTCGGTGACCAGGAGGCAAAAGTCACTTCCACGGACCGCCTCGATCACGGGACAGGCGGTTCCTGGAGGCGAATCTATCAGGACGAGGTCGCCCTTTGCCTCCGCCTTCACAGACCTTATCAAAGGTGTTGCCATCGGCTCGCCTACGTTCAGCTCGCCCCAGAGAAGCCTGACATCTCCGGACCTCGCCCTGTGGATCTTGCCAATGGGCCTGGTCGCTTCGGAGATCGCCCCTTCCGGGCAGACCAGGGCGCATCCGCCGCAGCCGTGGCAAAGCTCCTTGAAGAGGAGGACCTGTTTGGGAAAAACCGCAAGAGCGTTGTAGGCGCAGAATTCAGAGCATTTGCCGCACCTGGTGCACTTCTCCTCGTCAATCGCTGGAATCGTAACGTTGCAGTCAAAGCTCGTCTCTTCTTCACGGTCGGGGAAGAAAAGGTATGAGTTTGGCTCTTCCACGTCGCAGTCCACAAGCTCCACCTCTCCGATGGAAGCTGCCATGTTGGTCGTCACAAGAGTTTTTCCGGTGCCGCCCTTCCCGCTAGCTACGGATATTATCATCTTCAAATCCCCAACTTCTCAGTGATCCATTCTGTTCCGGTCGTCACGCTGACTGGCCGGATGATCGGTGAGATCGTCGCCTCCAACTCCCGCGAAGCTGGAGGCCCCGCAGATCATCTGTTCCAGATGCCGAAAACTAAGATAAAAGTGCCATTTGAGACGATATACTTTAATGTTTCTGTCTGGGGGCAAAGCACGAGCTAATACCTTCTATGGCGATCAGCTGGATCCGTGGAAAATGTCAGCCTAAAAAGGTTAACATGAGACGTACTGGCCGCCGATGTTGAACCATTCGGACTTGACCCTCTTCCAGTCCCTGTGGATGTCCACCTTCCAGGTTCCTTGCATCCTCTCGGCGTCGCAGCCCCTGATCTGGATGGCGCTCCAGGCTTTCCCCTCCCAGTCGCCGCTGGTGAAGTCCTTTGGCGGGACCACTGCGAAGGATCGAGCGTACAACTGTCCGTTCGGCCCGTACCATCTCCACTCCATCTGGTGAGGCTGAAGGTCCCTTGCAAACCTTATCCAGGAGACGGCCTGGTCGTCCTGGGGCGAAAAGGAATAGGTCCTGTAGACCGGGTCCCAGTTGGCGTTTACTTCTTTGGCCATGGTATGATCGCTGAGCGGAACGAAAGGAAACCATATGGCCCCGCCCACCGACGCGGTCAAGAGAACCGCAAAAAAGGCCAGCACAACCTTGATCTTATTCATCTCGGATTTACCCCCTTACATTGCCACAATCTATGTTATACTCTCTTGATCATAGATATAATAAATAACTATAGTAGGGTCGGACCTCCAGTGGGCCAAAAAAACGGTCGGTGGTTTCAAAATTAGAGGATAATGGCCTTTATATGCTGCCTATTCGCGACCTCTGCAGGAAGATCGATGGCTTTGGTGGCAGCATCGATGATAGCGCCGTCACCCGTCGCGACCGGAGAGGTCGCGAGCTTGAGCCTTTTGTCCACGTCCTTTGCGGTCTTCGCGCATCCTGAAACTTCATAGTCGGCCATCATCTTCCTAATTTGGGCCGCAAGCTCCCCGCTTTTGCTGATCTGCTGGTCGAGGAGAACCTCGGCCCGACCGATTTCGTTCTCTTTAAGGATAGATAGAATATTAGAAAGGGCCAGGGTCGTATGATCTGAGGATCGGTATCTTCTGAATATGCCCCTTGTGTCCCTCAAAAAGCCGTCGTCACACAGGTAGACGGGGGCTCCGACGATAAGGCTCTCGGCGGTTATGAGGACGTTGTAGCCGTCGATGGCGATGGTTCGGCCCCTAAGCTCGTTCGCAGAGATCCGTTTTTTTCTGCGCGACGCGGCCAGATCTGAGGGGACTGTCACCCTAGTCAGGACGAACCTCAATTCCTGGGGTAGGCGGTGGTGGTCGGAGACAAACCTTATCGCGGGTCTCGATGGGTATCCCCGATCCAGGAGGTATCGGACCTCCTCTGCCGCCCTTTTCAAGGTTTGGAGATTTTCTCCAGGGATCTTTTCGCCTCCCTGTATAGGTCGTTTCCGTGAGAGTCCGTGGCGACGATCATCGGCCCCCAGTCCTTTGCCTCCAGCTCCCAGAGGCCTTCAGCCATGCCCAGATCCGGAAGGTGGAGCCTCTTCACCCGGAGGTGGCGAGCCGCAAGAGCCCCGCACCCACCG
>DUKF01000244.1 GCA_013329455.1 Methanotrichaceae archaeon
GGAACGAGTCCATGAACCTGATCGAAGAGAGCCCGCTGGGCAAGCCAAAGCCCAGATCATCTCTTCCAATGGAGAGGGAATTCGTCCCAACCGACTCGAAAGAGCACGAATTATTTGACGACGCCCAGGACCATATCCAGGAGGATGAAGCCCTTCTGGATAGGGGTATCGAAGTCAGATCTCCGATATTCCACCCCATCGACGACGTTCTATCTTCGAAGGATGACCTGTCAGCCAAAGGAAGCGTTGAAGAATCCGAGGAATTGCTGAAATATCCCGAAGAGGACTGGACCGATACACCGGGACCAAAAGCACCTTACGAGGTCGAAACGGGACCCATCTTGCCTTTCGAGATCTCCGAATCTTTCGAATCGCGTTCTACCGCCGACGAAGTTTCGATGGGGGTGGCCTGCGAGGATATTGCGATCCAGAAGGCGTATCGCAGGTCTCTCCTGAAAGCACTGTCCAGATTCGCCTCTGGCATGACGGCAGATCTCGGCGACCTCGCCTCGGGAAGGGCTGACTTCAAGACGCCCAGGTTGCAGAGACAGTCCCACAAGGCCCTCCTGGAGTTTCTGGCTTGGAGAGGTTTCAGGCTCTTTGCAGCCTTGGTTTTCCTGTACCTGCTCATCGACCTGACCCACTACTTCATATAGGTCCGAGCTCAAAGGAGAGCTCGATCAAGACATCGTGACTGACCCTTTTCGGGATGAAGTGCCCATCGGCCGTCCCACACTATCACCTGAACTATGAAGAAACGAAAGCTCGACATGATCCTGGAACGGCTGGAGGGATTCGCTGCCCCCGACCCCAGGCTTGAACAGTACGCGACCCCCGCTCCAATCGCCTCTGAGCTCCTCTATCCAGCCCTCCTTCGGGGCGACCTAGAGGGCACCGTCTGCGATCTAGGCTGCGGAACCGGGATCCTCGCCATAGGGGCCGCCCTCCTCGGTGCGAGATCCGTGGGCGTCGAGCTGGACCATGCAGCACTCCAAATCGCAAAAGAGAACGCCCGCCGTCTGGGTGTCGATGTCGAATTCGTGAGAGGAGACGTTGCATCGATCGGCCTCAAAAACGTCTCCACGGTGATCATGAACCCGCCCTTTGGAGCCCAGAAAGCAAGCTTGGGCGATCGGGCCTTTCTCAGAAAGGCGATGGAGATTGCTGAGGTCATCTACTCGATTCACAACGCGGGTAGCGAAGGGTTCATTAGACGGTTCGTAGAACCCTGTAAGGTCGAGGAAGTCCAGAAGATCGCCTTTCCCCTGAAAAGGGCCTTCAAATTTCACAGCAAAGAAGTTAAGATCATAGAAGCTGAACTATATCGGATATTTTGCAGGTGAACCATAAGATGCAATGCAATTTTGTAATTCCCGGTGACGTCGTCGGCACTGCAGAGGAGGTCATGCCCGGCGAAGGCACCTACGTCAAAGGAGAGCACATTCGCGCCTCGACTACGGGAGTAACAGAGGTCGATTCCAAGGAAAGGTCCGCAAAGGTCCTTCCCAGGACCAACGCCCCAGTGAAGCTGAAGATGGGTGACGTGGTCGTCGGCCAGATCACCGACCTCAAAGAGAGCTTGGCCATCCTCCGGCTGGCCTTCAAGAGGGGATGCGAGTCGAGACCTATCCACAACACCGAGGCCCTGATCCACATATCCCGGGTCAAGAGCTCCTATGTCAAGGACATACGCCAGGTCTTCGGCCTTCAGGATATCGTCAAAGCCAAGATAATCGACGATACGCCCACCATTGGTCTATCCATAGTCGACGAGGACCTGGGTGTGGTCAAGGCTTACTGCACAAGGTGCGCCACGCCTCTGAGGCTCGAAGGAAAGCGGCTTGTTTGTCCAGAATGCGAGCAGGTCGAGTCCCGCAAGCTCAGCACAGATTTCGGAATGGGGATGATCAGATGAACGTAAAGATCCTCAAGAAGACCGAAGACGAGCTCCACGTGGAGTTCGAGGGAGAGAGCCACACCCTCCTGAACCTCATCAGAACGGTGATACTCGAGGAAGACAGGGTACTTCTCGCCACCTACGACGCCAAGTTTCCGATGATGACGAGCCCCATCTTCCGGCTCAAGACGAGAGACGTCGACCCCGTTGTGCTCTTGAACGAGGTCGCCTCCAGGATAGCCGGGATGTGCGAAGAGTTCGAGGTCCAGTTCAACGCAGCGGTCGAATGATAGAGATAGACGGATCTTTCGGTGAAGGCGGGGGTCAGATCGTAAGGACCGCTGTGGCCCTCTCGGCGGTCACCGGCGATCCCGTCAGAATAACGAGGATAAGGGATGGCAGATCGAAGCCTGGCCTATCGCCCCAGCACGTGACGGCGATATTGGCCCTGGCGAAGGTCACGAACGCCAAAACCGAGGGCGTGAAGCCGAGGTCGCCGGAGGTGCTCTTCCAGCCAGGCGAAATCCGGGGTGGAAGGTACGAGATCGATATCGGAACCGCCGGGAGCATAACTCTTCTCATGCAGTGCCTCCTCCCGGCCCTGGTCCGTGCCGACTCTCCTACGACCCTGATCGTCCGGGGCGGAACCGACGTCAAGTGGTCGCCTACGATCGATTATCTGTCGCATGTCGCGCTTTTCGCCTTCGCCGAGTTCGGTGTTAAATCCTGCCTCTCCTGCGCCCGGCGCGGCTACTATCCCAGGGGCGGAGGGGTTGCCACCCTGGAGGTAGTTCCCGGAGATCTCAAAAGAGCAGATCTCCTTGCTTTTGAACCCGAGCGGGTCGAGGGTGTATCCCATTCATCCAACCTCCCCGAGCACGTCGCCCAGAGGCAGTCGGAGGCTGCGCTGGAGGTGCTTGAACGGTCGGGCTTCGAGACGAAGATCAGGTGCGAAACCGAAACGGTCCCCTCCACCGGCAGCGGCATCACCCTCTGGTCGGGCCGCAAAGGGGTGAGCGCCCTTGGAGAGCGTGGTCTACGGGCAGAGAAGGTGGGCGCTTTCGCAGCAGAAGATATGGTGGCAGAGCTGAGATCAAAGGCCGCGGTGGACCGTCACCTAGCAGACCAGCTCGTCCCCTACCTGGCCCTGGCGGGCGGGTCCTACACCGCTCCCGAGATCTCGAGACACGCTTCGACGAACATTTGGACCGTCACCAGGTTCCTCGACGTCGATATCTCCGCCGAGGAGGGCGAGGTGGCGACCTTCAGGGCGGACATCT
>DUKF01000009.1:0-393 GCA_013329455.1 Methanotrichaceae archaeon
TCGAGTTCATAGCCGTTGATCTGTGGCTCGTTACCTGGACACTCCTTCTCAACTAGACCAGGTGGGACCGATGAGGATTGCTGTAATCAACAAAGACAGGTGTCAGCCCAGAAAGTGCGCCAGGGAGTGCGAGTACTTCTGCCCTCCGGTGAGGACAGGCGATGAGACCGTCACCTTCCCCGACGGAAAGGCGATGATCACCGAGGAACTTTGCGTCGGTTGCGGGATCTGCATTCGAAAGTGCCCCTTCGGGGCGATCCACATCATAAACCTCCCAGACGAACTTGAAAACCCCACTCACCGCTATGGAAAGAACGGCTTTGCCCTCTACGGCCTTCCAGTCCCCACCGAGGGTCGGGTGACGGGTCTGCTGGGACCAAACGGGATCGGAAA
>DUKF01000009.1:407-6971 GCA_013329455.1 Methanotrichaceae archaeon
ACCACGGCCGTCGCCATCCTCTCAGGCCTTCTCACCCCGAACCTGGGAAGGGAAGCCTCCTGGGACGAGGTGACCGAGAGCTATTCCGGGTCTGCGCTCGGAGACTACCTGAAAAAGGTGGGAGAAAAGGGCGTAAAGACCGCCTACAAGCCCCAGTACGTCGACCGGATACCGAAGAGCTACTCGGGGACCGTTAGCGGTCTTCTGGAGAAGACCGATGAGCGCGGGGTACTTTCGAACCTCGCAAAGAGGCTGAACCTTTTGCCCCTGATGGATCGTGAGATCGCAAGCCTCAGCGGTGGGGAGCTTCAGAGGGTGGCGATAGTCGCCTGTGCCGCAAGAGACGCCGACGTCTACTTCTTCGACGAGATCAGCCCTTACCTGGACATCTACCAGAGGATCAATGCGGCCCAGGCGATCAGGGAGCTTGCCGAGACGAAGTCGGTGATGGTGGTAGAGCACGATCTCGCCCTTTTGGACCTGTTGGCCGAGAACGTTCACCTCGTCTACGGAACTCCGGGAGCCTACGGCGTCATAACCAGGCCAAAGGGGGTCAGGGTCGGGATCAACCAGTACATAAAAGGCTACTTCTCCGAGGAGAACATCAGAGTCAGGTCAGAGTCGATAGTCTTCGAGGTCCACGCGCCCAGGGCCGAAAAGGACGTCCCCCTCCTGGTGGAGTACGAGACCTTCACGAAAAAGTACTCCCAGTTCATCTTGGAGGCAGAACGGGGCAAGATCCGGAAAGGCGAGGTCGTCGGGATCCTGGGGCCGAACGGGATCGGTAAGAGCACATACATCAAGATGCTGGCGGGTGTCGAGGAGCCGACTACCGGCAACGTCGACCTAAAGCTCAAAGTCTCCTACAAGCCCCAATACCTTAAGGCCGAGACCGACCTATCGGTCCGAGTTTTCCTTAGAAAGATCGCACAGGAGTTTGACTCCAGCTACTACCAGTCGGAGTTCATAAAGCCGATGGGCCTTGAGAAGCTGATGGACCAGACGATGGACGAGCTTTCGGGTGGCGAGCTTCAGAGGGTTGCGATCGTAGGCTGTTTAAGCCGTGATGCCGACCTCTACCTTCTGGACGAGCCATCGGCACACCTGGACGTCGAGCAGAGGATGATGGCTGCAAAGGTGATGCGAAGGTTCGCCGAGAGCACCGAGCGGTCGGTCCTGGTGGTGGACCACGACATATACCTGATCGACCTTCTCTCGGAGAAGTTGATGGTCTTCGAGGGGGAGCAGGGGAAAAGAGGCGTCGCCCATCCGCCCGTCAAGATGAGAGAGGGGATGAACCGCTTCCTCGCGAGCATCGGGATCACCTTCAGAAGGGACGAGGATACCCGTCGGCCGAGGGTCAACAAGCCGGGGTCGAGGCTCGACCGGTCCCAGAGGGAGTCGGGCGAGTACTACTATTACGCCGACGATGCTGCCTGATGCCAAATAGACGGGGCCGAGGCCGGAGGCCGGATCTTCCGGCTCCATATTTTCGATTTTTTGTTTTCGATCGCCTCTTGATTTCGGCATTATCCTGATTTCAGTCGTATCCTTTCATTCTCTTTTTCAGTCACCATCTTTCAGTCACCATCTTTCAGTCACCGCTTTTCAGCTGCCTCCCGATCTCAGGTTCCGTTCCGGGCCCCCTTTCAACATCGGGACTTCCGACTGTCAGTTTGTCCTGATATTCGATCGCCGTTCACCGTTCGGCCGTTCACCAACCGACTAATGAGATTCGCACCCAAAGGCAGAATGGGACCGAATTTTCTCCATTATGAAAATAGATCTTGCCCCAATTTTCAGGATAAACCGTCATCTACATATCTTGCGGATTTCAAAGCCCCAAATACTAGGAGATTTCAAAATGGAAAAGGCAAAAGTGGACGATACCGTCAAAGTCCATTACACCGGCAAATTCGAAGACGGAACTGTCTTTGACAGCTCAATGGGCAGAGATCCTCTGGAGTTCACCCTCGGAAAGAAGATGGTGATCACGGGGTTTGAAGCAGCGGCTATGGGGATGGGCCCCGGCGAGAAGAAGACCGTCAAGATCCCCGCTGAGGAGGCTTACGGTCCCCGCCATGAAGAGATGGTGATGGAGGTTCCTCGGGCCGGCATGCCGCCGGAGATCAAGCCAGAGGTGGGCCAGATCCTCCAGATAGGGCAGTCTCAAGATCAGATGCTCCAGGCCGTGGTGGCGGAGGTCACAGAAGAATCCGTGGTTCTCGACGCAAACCATCCCCTGGCCGGAAGGGATCTCGTCTTCGAAATCGAGCTGGTGGAGATCATCGAGCCCAGCTCCGAATCAGCTTGAAATCCGTTTCTAGAAGCGGGGAAACGGCGAAGACGGCGAAGATGGTGATGTCAAGCCGGGGGCGAGAAGGTCCGCGCCCACGGCCTTTGCACCTCTCACTTATCAATTTCAAGGTTCGTCAAATTTTCGCGATCACGGTCGTTGAAATCACGAAAGATATGGAGCGTCGTACATGAAGCAGGTAAAAGAGGGCGACACGGTGAGCCTCCACTACAAGGGCACCTTCGAGGACGGGACAGTCTTCGACTCCTCCGAGACCCACGGGGCCATGAAGTTCACCGTGGGCAAGGGGATGGTGATACCGGGGTTTGAGGAGGCGGCGATTGGAATGAAGCTTGGGGAGACGAAGACCGTCACCATCCCACCAGAGAAGGGCTACGGACCTCACCAGGACGAGCTGATAATAACGATTGACAAAAAGGAGCTTCCCCCAGACTTGGACCCAGTAGTCGGCCAGAGGATCGAGTTCTCCAAGGACAAACAGAGGCTTCAGCTCCAGGTGGTCGAGGCGACCGACGAGACCGTCACCTTCGATGCGAACCATCCCCTGGCCGGGAAGGTTCTGATCTTCGAGCTCCTCCTCCTGGAGATCGAGCAAGAAGAGTGAAAATGGGTCAAAACACGAGCGTGGGCACGGGCACGGGCTCGGGCTTCGGCCCTGACGATATTGGAGGCAGACTTTGGACGGAAAGAATCGCAAGGACATAAAGCCGGGGCTGAAGGTCGAGATAGTCCTGAAGAAGGATCAGAGAACCGGGAAGAGGACGGAAGGTGTGGTTAAGGCGATCCTGACCAACTCCTCTTTTCATCCTCACGGGATCAAGGTCCGGCTCGCCGACGGCCAGGTGGGCCGGGTGGCGAAGATCATCAGCTAGAAGGTGCATTTTTCTTTTCGGAGATGGGCTGAAAGAATACAGGCCTACAGAATATATTTTTCATATGTGGCGTCCGCGACCTTTCACTGCAGCTCATCTATGCCGTCCCTTCGACGTTCTTCGAGGCCAAAAACCATGTGTGTCTAATAACAGGAACCTTATACAGCAAAACATTTTTCGTGTACTATAACTTACACGCCTGTTGACATGCCGCTAGATAAGCAAAAGCTCGACGAACTCGTCGCCCTGATCAGTAGGCGCATCCCGAACTGGAATAGCTTCTCAGATCCCAGGTTTGTGAAAGATGAGGTCGATTACAAACAGGTTACAGTTACCAAAGCGCGGGATTTGTTGAGCGAGGGGGAACTCCAAAACTTGATAGCTGAAGGTAAGTCCGATGAATTTTTAGATCGGCTTAAAACCATCGGCAAAGATAACAATCCGCTATGGGACATTATGCCTGCGACAGGTGATTTGAACATCATCCGTCAATCCGAACTCGACAAACCGAGCTTTTGCCGCGAGGTATTCGATCTCCTTTATGGACCTGGTCCATCTCACGAGCGTCTAGGGCGCTACACAGAATACGTCAAATCGAAGGGCCTCCCGAACAGATGGACTTTTCCGACCTATTTTCTCTTCATGTGTCATCCCGATACAGAGATCTTCGTTAAACCTAGAGTGTTGAAGTGGTTCCTTCGGTTTTTGGGCGGCGAATTTGAGTACTCATCGGCCCCAACCGCAGAAAATTATTCGTCCATTAGAGGAACTTATCAGCAGCTCAAAGAAGATCTGAAGGATTACGGGCCAAAGGACATGGTGGATATTCAGAGCTTCGTTTGGTCATGTTGGGACATCAGTAAAAGTCCACCAGGTGGGGCTAAATCCGGTCCCGACTTTCCACCCGGCGTCCCCAACCTTATAGACCGAATCCAATCGATCCTCGAACGCAAAGGACAGGTGATCCTTTACGGACCGCCAGGGACCGGGAAGACGTACTGGGCGGAGAAGGCAGCCTATGAGCTTGCCGCCCAATCGAATTTCCAGAAGGAATTTGACCAACTCCCCGACCATCAGAGGTATTTCATAACCGGCGACGGCGATAGCTTCGGCGCGGTGAGGACGTGCTGCTTTCATCCTGCCTATGGCTACGAGGACTTCATCGAGGGGTATAGGCCCGAACAGGCTGACGGCCAGATGATATTCACCCTCCGAGATGGAGTCTTCAAGAGGCTGTGCAAAGACGCTCTGGACGCACCGGAGACGAGCTTCTACCTGATAATAGACGAGATCAACCGGGGAGACATCCCTAGAATCATCGGCGAGCTGATGACGATACTCGAAAAAGACAAGCGCGGAAAGTCCATAACCCTCCCCACCAGCGGTGAGCAGTTCAAGGTACCGAGTAACGTCCATATCATCGGGACGATGAACACCGCCGACAGGTCCATCGCTCTCCTGGACGCGGCCCTGAGGCGCCGCTTCGGCTTCATCGAACTCATGCCCGATCCGTCAGTTTTGGGCGATTCCACCGTTAAGGGCATCAACCTTGGTGGATGGCTTGATGCCCTAAACCGGAAGATCTGCGATCACGTCGTAAGGGATGCTCGAAACCTCCAGATAGGCCATTCATACCTTCTCAAGGACGACGGCACGCCCATAGCCGACTTTTCTGAGTTCGCAAGAGCTCTTCACGAGGAGATAATACCGCTTTTGGAGGAGTACTGCTACGAAGACTACACCACCCTTGAGAAGATTCTAGGGTCGGGCATCGTGGACGCGAATGATCAGAAGATCCGTCACGAGCTTTTCAAATTACCGGGCCATGAAGAACTCATCCAAGCGCTCGAGCTGACCTCGCTTGATGCATTTGAAGAATAGGTGGCGAGATATATGAATAATACACAAAAATCAAATAACGATGAAGATCGGCATAATGAGGCCAAGGCTTGGTTGAGAAAAGGCTATTCGTTTGATAGAAAGGAAGAGTATGAGAAAGCTATTGAGTTTTATGAGAAAGCTTTGGAGATAGACGCAAAATACGCCGATACCTGGGGCGCAAAAGGATGGGCGTTATACGAAATGGATAGATCTGATCAAGCTATACCGTGCTATGATAAGGCCATCGAGATTAAGCCAAAAGTACCACGTTTCTGGAACGATAAAGGGGTAATATTACATAATTTGGAACGATTTGACGAAGCTCTTGGATGTTATGAAAAGGCCATCGAACTCAAATCAAATTACGCAGTTCCATGGTGTAACAAAGGAAAGTTGCTGGATGATCAGGGCAAGTATAATGAAGCAATTAAATGCTATGAAAAATCCATTCAGAAGAGGCCGAAATATGATTACGCATGGAATTTGAAAGGATGGACTCTATTTCATCTTGAAAAATATGAAGAAGCAGTATCTTGCTTTAACATAGCTGTCGAAATAGACCCCAAATACGATGAAGCCTGGAATGGTAAAGGTTGGTCTCTTCATAACCTCGAGAGATATGAAGACGCGTTAGTTTGTTTTAATAAAGCGGCTGAGACAACTCCGAAATATGCCGATGCATGGACTGGTATAGGTCAAACTTTTTATCAATTAGACAAGTACGAGAAAGCCATTAATTGCTTTGATAAGTCCATAAGCATATTTCCGGAAGAACCATACACATGGAATGCCAAAGGAGAGGCACTTTATGAGCTGAATAAAAAAGATGAAGCGCTTAAATGCTACAATAAAGCAATTGACTTATATCCAGAATACTCCGATTCTTGGGCTAATAAAGGCGAGGTTCTTTTTGATACGGGAAGGTTCAACGAATCTCTCGAATGCTGTGATAGGTCCATTGAGATCTATCCAGAAGATGACTTCGCCTGGAACATAAAAGGCAAAGCTTTGCAGGCGCTTGGACGGAGCGCCGAAGCCGAGGAGGCCTTCGCTAGAGCCAAGGAATTAGAAGCAGACGAGAAAACTGTGGTCGAACCAGAGCCCATCCCTTTGCCTGAAATCATCCAAGACATTCAGTCGGTCCTGGAGCGGAAGGGCCAGGTGATCCTCTACGGCCCGCCGGGAACCGGGAAGACCTACTGGGCCGAGAGGGCAGCCCAAGAGATGGCATCCCTCGACCGCTATGGAAAGTCCTTCGACCAGCTTTCGGAGGAACAGAGGAGCGCCCTAATCGACGGGAGCGACGACTCCGGCGCCGTGAGGATCTGCTGCTTCCACCCCGCCTACGGATACGAGGACTTCCTCGAAGGTTATCGGCCGGAAGAGGCGGACGGCAAGATGAGTTTTGTCCTCCGGGACGGGATCTTCAAGAAGCTCTGCAAAGACGCCCTCTCGAATCCTGAGGCCAAATTCTACCTGATAATAGACGAGATC
>DUKF01000154.1 GCA_013329455.1 Methanotrichaceae archaeon
ACGGAGTTGTAGAAATGGCAGAAGAAATCGAACTGGACATGTCCCCTATGTACGAGGGGGAGCGGATCAGGAAAGGCGACATTTGGGTAGAGATGGGCGGTCCCAAGGCGGACGGCTTTGAGCTCTCTATTGCCGCATCAATGGACGATGTCGAGGACGGCAAGGTCACCGTCAAAGGCCCCGAGCTCAGCGAGATCGAGGAAGGCACAACAATCCCCTTCGGCATGATCTTCAAGGTTGCCGGCGAGCTTATCGAGCCCGACCTCGAGGCGATTATCGAGAGACGTAACCACGCACTTCTCTCCTACGTCCACGGCCTTATGCACCTGAACCAGAGGGACGCTATCTGGATGAGAGCAGGCCTCGACGTTAAGAAGGCAGGAGTAACCTCCTGGGAACAGATCTTCAAGAACGTCATGAGCCTCTACAAGGCCGAGATGCCCTTCATCGAGAAGATAGAAGCCGTCGTCTTGACCTCACCTGAGGAGGTCGCCAAGGGTCTCGAGGAAGCTCATGCCAAGTACGGTGCCAGAGACGAGCGTTCCAAGGGTCTCCACGACGAGGAGGTCGACGTCTTCTACGGCTGCACACTCTGCCAGGCCTTCGCCCCGACGAGCGCCTGCTGCGTGACGCCCGACAGACCTTCCCTTTGCGGTGCTATCACCTGGTTCGACGGCCGTGCCGCGGCAAAGGTCGATCCCGAGGGCCCTCAGTTCCCGATCCCCAAAGAGGGAGTAATTGACGAGATCGCCGGCGAGTACGAGTCGGTCAACGAGATGGCAGCCTCCAGGTCCGGTGGCGAGTACGACAGGATGGCTCTTTACACCTTCTTCGACGCGCCCCACACCTCTTGTGGCTGTTTCGAGACTATCGGCTTCTACCTGCCCGAGGTTGACGGCATAGGCATAGTCGACCGAGACTTCACGAGCCCAACGCCGAACGGTCTTCCCTTCTCTACGATGGCAGGCCAGGCTGGCGGCGGCAAGCAGGTCGTAGGTTTCCTCGGCATGGGTCTTCTCTACTACTTCTCACCCAAGTTCCTCCAGGCCGACGGCGGCTGGAGACGCATCGTCTGGATGCCAAAGGAGCTCAAGGAGAAGGTGAAAGAGGGCATCGACGAGGATATGTTCGCCAAGATCGCTACCGAAGAGGACGCAACCGACATCACAGCCCTGAAAAAGTTCCTCCTGAAGGTCGAGCACCCCGTCGTTGACGGTGTCGAGAGGAAGGTCGACGACAAGAGCGTCTCTGAAGGCTGGACGCTCGAGGACCCCTCCGAGTTCGAGGACGAGGTCATCGCTTTCGTCGAGGAGAGCGGAGGCGACATCGACGTCGACGCGATCAAGGAGAAGCTGCTGATGAGCGAGGGCCAGTTCATGCAGGTCATCGAGTACCTGCAGGACGAGGGCATACTGGAGTAAGAATTTATAGTATCTCTGTGTTTGAGGGTGTAGGAGGTTAGAGGAATGGCCAAAAAACTGTCACTTAAGCTGAAGAAGAAGGAACCTAAAGCAGCCGCAGCCCCTGCCGCAGGAGCGGCACCGGCAGCAGGAGCGCCCGCGTTCGCAATGTCTGCAGGCGGGTCAGGCGGGATCAAGCTGGTCCTCAAGGACGCAAAGGTTACAATCGAAAAGGTGACGCTCGCTAAGTGAGCTCTCACCTTTTCCCTCCTATATCTTAAGTGAGAGGGATTGTTCCGATCGTCACGCCTCCGGCGTGACGGTTGGTTTCAAAGAGGATTAGGGAGAAATCGAGAGGGAGATATTATTATGGCTGGCAAAAAATTATCGCTTAAGTTGAAGAAGAAGGCGCCCGAAGCAGCGGCACCGGCCGCAGGAGCAGCACCGGCTGCAGGAGCAGCACCCGCCTTTGCGATGCCTGCAGGAGGGTCTGGCGGCATGGTCCTGGAGCTTAAAGGCGCCAACATCTCCATCAAGGAAGTCGTCATAAAACCAAAGAGCGCAAAAGGCAAGTAGAAGGCTAGTACCGTGGGGAAAGTTATAGCGATAACCGGAAAAGGCGGCACCGGCAAGACCGCGGTCACCGCAATGATAATCAGGTCTCTTCTTAAAAGAGGCGAGAAATCCACCATACTGGCCATAGACGCCGACCCTGACGCAAACCTCGCAGACGCGCTGGGGGATGATGTGGAGATGACCGTTGGGGACATAAGAGAGGGGATTCAAGATTCTCGGATCTCGTTGCCGCCAGATTACGACAAGAAGCAGCTTTTTGCGGCGAAGATCTTCGAAGCGCTTCTGGAGAAGGACGGATACGATCTTTTGGTGATGGGCCGGTCGGAAGGGTCTGGATGTTACTGTTTTCTCAATTCTTTGCTGAAAGGGATCATGGACGAGACCATCAACGACTACGATTTGGTCATCGTGGATTCTCCGGCAGGACTTGAACATTTGAGCCGCAAGACCATCTCTGAAGTGGATTCGCTCATTGTTGTCACCGACGAGTCTCGAAGAGGGCTCAAGACCGCAGAGACGATCAGACAGCTCGCCGACGAGCTCAATCTGAAGTACGGGAACCTCTACATCATAGCGAACAAGGTTCACGATCTGAGCAAAGATCAGATCCTCAAGGTTGCTACCGGTCTGGGTCTGAAGGTTATCGGCATGATTCCCTATGATGAGAATGTCGCTCGGCTCGATCTGGTCGGTGACCCGTTGGTCGACCTGCCAGACGACTCTCCTGCAGTCGTGGAAGTGGAGGAGCGCATAATCAAAGAGATCGGTCTATGAGGGGAGCTCAATATGGGAGAGAAACTAAGCATATCCGACTTAAATAAGAAATTGGCGGAAATGGACGTAAAGTCCCTCGAGGGGATCACCATCGAGGGAGACATTGAACTGGAGATTGACGCTGGAGCTGGCGGCGTTGGACCTCTCTTCGCCTACTACTTCGGCGAAGAGGTAGCAAAGGTTGCGGTCCAGATGGTCAACATGGCCAAGGCCTTCGGCTATCCTGTGGACAACCTGCTTCAACCGGTTGCGGTGGCTCAGGCCGTATCACCCGCACCCGATGAGCTGGCCAAGGCCGCAGCTGCAATTCCGGCCTTCAAGATACCCGACACTCTCAAGAGCGCTAAGTTCCAGGTGGGCACCGACAAGACCTGGAAGACTCAGATCCAGGAGGTCCAGTTAGGGGCCACCAAGTCCGAGGGCGGTTCCAGAGGTCACGTGATCAAGATCGGCGGCGAGAAGGCGATGCCCTTCTTCTACGACGCTGCGATGCCAAACAGGCCCGTCGTCACCATCGACGTCTTCGACATGCCGATCGGCATGGCCAAGGCGGTCAAGATGCACTACGATGACGTCATGAGCGATCCCGCAGACTGGGCCAAGAAGGCGGTCAAGGAGTTCGGCGCAGACCTCGTGACGACTCACCTGATCAGCACCGACCCCCTGATCAAGGACACCTCCGCCAAGGAAGCTGTGAAAGTTGTGGAGGACGTCCTCCAGGCCGTTGACGTCCCGATCGTGATCGGTGGCAGCGGTAACCCCGAGAAAGACGTAGAGGTTCTGTCCAAGGCTTGTGAGGTGGCTCAGGGCGAGCGCGCCCTCATCGCCAGCGCCAGCCTGAACCTGGACTGGGAGGCCATAGGAAAGGCCTGCGTTGCGACAGACAACGTATGTCTCGCCTGGACTCAGCTCGAGATCAACGCCCAGAAGGAGCTTGACAGGAAGCTGATGAAGGTTGCAGGCGTGCCCAGAGAATCCATCGTGATGGACCCGACCACTGCGGCCCTCGCTTACGGTATGGACTTCGCCTACTCCAACATGGAGCGGATCAGGCTCGGTGGCCTGAAGGGCGACCAGGAGCTGAACTTCCCGATGTCCTCGGGTACCACCAACGCCTGGGGCGTCAGAGAGGCCTGGATGGTCAGGTCTCCCAACAAGAACGACTCCGACTGGGGCGACAGGATGCTGAGAGGTCCGATCTGGGAGATTCTCACCGGGTTCTCGCTGGCCATGGCCGGTGTCGACATCTTCATGATGATGAACCCGATAGCGGTCACCTACCTGCAGGAGATCACCCAGTCTCTGATGGGCCTGATCAAGGCGGAGACGCCTGACACCGCCAACTGGATCACAACGGAGGTGTGATAGCCTTGAAGGAAACTAGCCCACTTAACCTGTACAAGTTCCTGCCTCAGACCAACTGCGGCGATTGCGGTGAGCAGACCTGTATGGCCTTTGCAGCGGGTCTGATCAACAGGGAGAGAACTGTAGAGGAGTGCAAGCCCCTCTTCGACGAGAAGAAACAGAAGAAGTACGCCAAGAAGCTGGCCAAGCTCAGGGACGTCATCGCTCCCGAGGTCGCCCTCGTCTATATTGGAACCGGTGACAAACAGGTGAAGGTCGGTGGCGAGGACGTGATGTACCGCCATCAGATGACCTTCTTCAACAAGCCGCCATTTGCCTACGACGTCACTGATTCCATGAACGAGGCAGACCTCGTCGAGAGAGTCAAGCTGATCGACACCTGGAAGAAGTTCTACATCGGCAACTGGGAAGAGATCGAGATGGTGGCTGTCAGGTCCGTCACTGGTGACGCTGACAAGTTCGCCAAGTGTGTCAAAAAGGTAGTTGAGAACACCGACAAGCCTCTGATCCTCTGCTCCTTCGACCCCAAGGTCCTCAAGGCAGGCCTCGAGGTCTGTGCCGAGAAGAGACCTCTCATCTACGCCGCCACCAAAGAGAACTGGAAGGAGGTCGCTCAGCTCGCCTACGACTACAAGGTACCGGTGACCCTGAGAGCCCCCTTCGACCTCGACGGTCTGGTGAGCATGGTCCTCACCTTCAAGGAGATGGGGATCAACGATCTGGTCCTCGACCCCGGAACCGCACCCAACGGCGAGAAGCTGCAAGAGACCCTCCAGAACTTCATAAAGCTCAGGAGAGCCGCCGTCGAGGAGAGCCAGAAGGACTTCAGCTATCCTGTCATGGCTCTGCCGATCAACGCCTGGATGACCACCGACGACCCCGTCAGGGGTGCCTACTGGGAGAGCGTCATTTCCGCAGCCTTCGTCTGCCGTGGTGCGGACATAATGGTCAGGCACTCGATCGAGCCTCACAGCGTCATGCCCGACATGCACATGAGGTTCAACATCTACACCGACCCCAGAACCCCTGTCCAGGTCAAACCGGGCCTCAACAAGGTGGGCAAACCAAACGAGGACTCGCCGATCTTCCTCACCACCAACTTCGCCCTGACCTACTACACGGTGGAGTCTGACCTCGGGTCCAACGACATCGACTGCTACCTCCTAGCGGTGAACACCGACGGTATCGGTGTCCAGGCATCTGTCGCTGGCGGCCAATTGACCCCCAGCAAGATCAAGGATGCTTTCGCAGAGGCCGAAGTCGACTTTGCGAAGACCAGCCATAAGTCTTTCATTCTACCCGGAATGGCTGCCAAGTTCAGCGGCGAGCTGGACGACCTCTACAAGTACGAGGTCAAGGCCCTGGTAGGTCCCGAGGACTCGGGACGTATCCCCGGCTGGATGGAAAAGCAGTGGCCACCAAAGAAGTAAAAGCGATAGAGTGTGCCCTCTGAGGGGCACACCTTTTCTCTCTATTTTTATCAGAATTCGGTTTTAATCAGATCTGGCGACAGGACGCTAGGATTTGTGTAAATTCGTCCGTTGGCCGAAGTAATCTCGTTATTCCTATCGAGCCTTTCACTCGATCTCTTCTGGCTCGCCTGACGCGAGAAGCAGATCTTTGAAGAGGAGTATCTCGATGACCTGGGATACGTACCTTCTTTGCTGATACCTCTGGATGTCCTCGTTCATCTTCAGATCGCTCTCTATCTGGACCCTGATCAGGGCCATCCGAAGGTCTCGCCTCTCCTCGTCGTTCAGCTTGAGGGAACATATCTCCTTCAGCATTCTAGGCAGGCTAAGTGGATCCTTGAGGATCCTTACTAGCAGGAGTATGTACCCCTTAGGTTCGGAAGGTCTCGCCTCTCCTGTGAGAGTTTCCAGGTCTTCGACCGAGTATTTTTCGTCGTCTATCGTAACGTAATCCATATCTTCATCCCCAAACTCAAATCTTTAAATCTCCTCGGAGGATTGAATCGCATATCGCAAGATCCCTCGAAGAGTTCACGTTCACCGCCAGCTCTACCCTGTCGAGGATCAAGTGGTAGTCCTCCTGTTCGAACCTTATCCTCGATCCCAATAGGACGTTCACTCCCGAGGGCACTATGAACCGCCCCCGATAGTTGAAGAGGGCGTCGGGCTTTCCTCCGATCCGCCGGTATATCTCCAGGGGCGCGTGGACCGAGAGGGCGGGCTCGGGCACCTTCTCGTAGACTTCGATTATCTCATCTACGATATCTCCTCTCAATAGGGGCAGATCCGCCATCACGATCAGGACGGGCTCATCGATCCCCGCCTCCTCGACGGCGAAGACCATGTCGGGAACGTATCCCTCGCCCGGGGTCTCCACCACATCGAGCCCCACCTCATCCTCGGCCCATCTTCTCGTCTCGGGGACGTTGGAGGTGGCCGCCACAAGGATTCTCTCAACGGAGCTAGCCTGGAGAGCGCTGAAGACGTGGTCGATGAGGGGCCGGTCGAGAAGCCGGACCATCGGCTTTTCTCCCATCTTCAGCCTGGTTCCAAGCCCCCCTGCCATCACCACGGCGTCCAGAAGAAAACCTCCCATTCGAGTGCGTTGGTTATCAATATTGCAGCGGAGACGAGGGCGATGGCTCTGGCCACCTCGTTGGTGGCACCTAAGCCGTCTCCTGTGGCGCCACCGAAGTTTCTCTTGGAGACGACGACCATGTAGAGGGCCGTGATCTGGGCGATGAGGAGGATCGCGATGCCGAAAAAGCCCATGACGGCTCCGCAGACTAGGGCTGCTATGACAAGGCCGATCAGAAAGTCGGACCTTCTGGTGTTCTCGATGGCTATCTGGCCGAAGCCTTTGTGAAGTGGATTGGAAAAGGCTGCGAAGGCTATCATCGACTGCTTGGCCGCAACCTCCGCCACTATCAGGGCGAGAGGAAGAGTCTCACGGGGGATGGCGGCGAGGGAAGCATAAACCGCGAGGATCGTCACTGCCACGAAGACCACGCCTCCGGTCCCGATGTAGACGTCCTTCATGGCGCTGATCTTCTTCTCAACGGTGGTGTGGGCCGTAACCCCGTCCCCGAAGTCGGCAAGGCCATCGGCGTGGTTTATCCCGCAGAGCTTGTAGATTACCACCAGAACGAGGGCCGCGGCGATCCCTGGTGGTGCGATCTCGGTCAAGGCCAGGGCGAAGATGGCGTAGATAAGGCCCAAGATCGCGCCAACGAGTGGGAAGAGGTAGATGTGCCTCATCAGGGCCTCGATCCCCTCCATCGATATCCCGACGGGTATTGTGGTGAGAAAGCCAAAGCCCGACTTGAGGGCGAGAAGAAGGTCTTTCAGTCGAACACCGCCCTCGTGTACATGTTCGCGGAAACTCCGCCGATCAGCCCTGCGATCACGTCGTCCATGAAGGGTCCAAGCTTCCCCAATATCCCCGGTTTGGCTTTATCATACCTGACGTAATCGAAGGAGCCCTTGTACCCTCCAACGTACTTGGCTATGCTCATGCCCAGGACCTCGTCGGCTATAAGGTAGGTTAAATCCCTCTCGTAATCGGAGCTGCTCATGTTGGGAAGGTTTCCTTTCTTCCCCTCCCCTTCCAGGAGAACCCCTGCGTAAATCAGAAGACAGAGGTTTGGGTCGGAGAGAGCGAGGTTGAGCTCTCTTCTGAAGACCTCTTCGGCCTTATTTCGCGTCTCCACTCCAGGATGCGGCACGTAAAGCTCCATGGCCGCATTGACCACGTCGTCGATGGATATTCCCGCTTCCTGGAGCACGTCTCGAATGTCCTTACCAGAGCCCATATCGATCGGAGGATTAAGTTATCTGACCAGATAAAAGCATATCTGGGACTGGAAGATCCCAACATATGCGAAGTTATTTAAAGTCTAATGTCAAGACATTACAGCGGGATTTTATGAAGACAATGGTCAAGATATTTGTCGATCACGAGCATTTGGGCCGCGTGATAAACACACTCACTGAACTGGGGATAACGGGATTTTATCTCTATGAGTACAAGGGGATGGCTCCCAAAGCCTGGAGAAATTTCCGACTGAAGGAGGACCCGGAGATGACTCTCGAAGCGGTCAGACATCACGCAGAGCCTGGGGTTCTGGTCAACACGGTCATCGACGGAGATTGCGAGCCGATAATCAAAGGTCTGGAACAAGCTTTAAAAGGAATAAGGTATACGATAATGGGGCAAAAGGTAACGGTTATGAAGGTCAGAGGAGATTAAGCATCCATGCCGAATTTGAGACGAGAAGTGGAATCTGTGCTCGAAGTCATCAGGAACGCTCTGAGGATGGAAGGCGGCGATATCGAGCTGGTCGACATCGCCGACGATGGTGTGGTCTCGGTGAAATTAACCGGAAGCTGTGCTGGCTGCCCTTTTTCCCAGATGACTCTCAAGAATTTTGTAGAACGAGAGCTGATGAAGAACGTAGACGGCATCAAGGAAGTTGTGGCGGTATAGTGCGCGCACTTTTGATCGCCTCCATTTTACGCCCGTCGCCTTAATATGGTTCTGCTCAATTTGGTGTATCATCTCTGAAAAGGTGGTTCATCGGCAACGGTTGAATGTCGACAATAAACGATCGAGAGGCAAAACTTGTGTTTCCAAGTAAAAAAGTTCAGACGTTGATCGGGTCTAAGATCAAGGTGGAGATGAAGGGGTCAGAACATCACGTTCTGGAGGGAACCCTCAACAGCGTAGACGATTATCTAAACCTCCATCTTCTGGAGACGGTGGAGATAGTAGATGGTGAGAGGGCGCGATCGCTGGGTTCAGTGATACTCCGTGGGAACAACATAATCCTCATAAGTCCGGTTGAGTGAGTGTCCGGGTGTCCAGATGTATGAGGAAGCGCTGGATTACATCAAGTCGTGTGAGGATGGGGTTCTGCAGAGCGACCTGTGGAAATGTTTGGATATCGATTCTCGCAAATGCTCTCGCATAGTAGCGAAGCTCTTGAAAGAAGATTTCATCACCAGACAGCCTGAGTCGGCTGGTGGAGTGAGAACATATCGGCTGCGGTACGTCGGGACCCTGTCATCCTCTGGCCGTTTCGGGCAGCTTCTTACGGGAGAAACATTCGAGCCCTGTGCGGGTTGCATAAACGAATGCGTGCCTGAACATTGCCCGGAGCTCAGCGAGTGGATCTTTGCCATCGTCTTGGCCGAGGACTCAGATCTTGGCCTCGATCAGCCGATCAAAAAGGTCAGCACGGCCAAGCTCCAGCAGTAAGCTCACCCACCATTTTTTATCAAATCACAGAAAAATAGCTGCGCGCAGGCGCACAGCGCCCAGCAGCCCTTCCTCCCCGCAAAGCTCAAGGCGCCCGGAGATCGCCACGAGAAGGGCGGAAAGGATGAGAGAGCGGGTTTGAATGCGGATTTTCAGGAACTTACCTGGATCTGACTTTCTCCGAAGCCCTTCTTAACCAAGATCTTCTTTATACGCCCGGTATGATTGCCTTGCAGCTCGATAACGCCGTAGCCCTTAACGGTCCCCCCGCAGGCAAGCTCCGATTTGAGATAAGTAGCTAGTTCGTTGAGATCTATCTCGTGAGGATCGATCCCCTGTATCACTGTAACCTCTTTTCCGTATCTTCGTCTGTTGATCTTCACCGCGATCCTCTGCTGCTCCTTGGCTAC
>DUKF01000261.1 GCA_013329455.1 Methanotrichaceae archaeon
CGACCCAGCAACCTCGACAGGACCGCGAATTACCGTGACGTCATCGTCGTTCCTCTCCTTCACCTTCGCCAGAACCTTGGGGCTGCACCAGAAGTCGCCGCAGCCCGCGGGAACGATCGACCCGAAGCCTCCCGAGGCCAGGGGCCGAAAGCGTCCGAGAGGGCCCTGGACGTACATGGACGTCGAGGTGGCGGCAGTCGAACCCTCAAGTGCCACCACGTCGGCCTGGATGATGGCCTCGCCCGCCTCGGCCCTACCCTGCAGGTTCACGCCCTTGTCGATGGTGGCGTAGTAAGTCGCCCTCAGCCCCTCCGTCACCCACGAAGGGGCGAGTTTCGAGTTCAGCTCGGGGTAGAGTATTGGCAGAGGATTTTCCTTTCCGCTGGGAAGGGTCGGAAGGCTTCCGGCTGATGCTGTAGCTGCCAGCACGAGGCATATGGTCAGAAAGACGGCTGATAGGATCTCTATCTTTTTCATTCTTCCACGGCTCCAGATCGCTTCGTTGGAGAATATCTCACGAATCGGATATATAGAGATGGCATGGTGGCTGAAGTGGTTGAAAAAGTTGAGATTTTACGAGCGAAATACCCCCGTCTTAAAAGTAAATCGTCTCCTCCTTTCGAAGAGATCTGCCCTCAGGGGTCAGGAATTCGACCTTCACGATCCCGCTTGGTTGGGACGGAGCCTTGGAGAACTGAGCGTATTCAAACCTGCCTAGGCGCACGATGATCGCAACGAATTCTTCATACCTCCCCCATTCGGAGAGCTTATCGAAGTCTGCCCTGGTTATCTTTGAGCGGTTCACGAACAAGACCGTCTCTTCGTCAGCGAACTCGGACTTTTCAGGGTCCCATCCTTGTCGGATCTCGCTGACGGTGAGGGTAACTTCGCCGTCGGAGGCCGTCATATCGCCGGAGCTGTCCATAAGAATGAGGTTTACGACCATCCCGTCGGACTCGTTCATACGGTGGTTTGGGTCATTATAAGCTATCACTTCTTTTATGCCGACGGCCGGATTATCGTTGATGCCCCGCTCGATGCAACAACAGGCAGCAAGGATGGTCAAAGAGCAGAGAACAACACCAAGGCATTTTACGTGCTTCTTCGATGAGATGAACTTTCCATGTGGGTACGATCTCGCCTTTCGTTTCCCCTTCATACAAACACATCCGTCAGTTCGCCAAATGCGGTTTATCATGAGTGAAATGGGGGAGGGCCAGTCCCGGCACACGCCCTACCTCACCACGGGACATGTGGCCGAGGACCAGCCTGCAAGGCCACCGAGGATCACAGTCATATCTTCCCACCCCTCCCTCTGAAGGATCGAGGCGGCCACCATGGAGCGAAGGCCACTTCCACAGAAGATGTAGACGGGTCGATCCTTTGGCACTTCATTGATTCGCTGGGGCAACTGGGTTATGTGGATGTGGTGGACTCCGGTGATCCTGCCCGACTTTTCCAGCTCGTCGGTGCTTCTGACATCCAGGACCCATGCTTTCTCCTTCTCCTCTTGGTCCAGCCGGGCGCAGAGGTCATGGACGTTGGCGGTGGTGACAGACCTGCTCTCTTTTCCACCCATGTGCCAGGCCACCATACCCCCGGCCAGATAGCCGTCAAGGTTGTCATAGCCCAGCCGCCGGAGGTATCGGACCGCCCGATCGGGATCACCAGTTTCTTCCACCAGCAAGACCTTTCTGTCGTGGGGCAAAAACCAGCCCGCAAAGCTAGGAACCCCAGCTAGCCAGATGCTTAGGGCTCCTGGAACGTGGGCTGCACCGAACCCTAGCTCCATCCTGGTATCGAGAACGAAGTCCTCCTCGAACGCTTCGGCGAACTCCTTCGGTGACATGGGCACGGGGTCCGGGATGGTGCAAAGGAGGGGCGCACCCTCCAGGTTCAGTCGCTCCATCTCCCTGAAGTAAGGCGGCCGCTCAAGCTTCACCGCCATCCTGGCGACGAATTCCTCCTCCCCTTTGACCTGGAGCTTGGGGTTAAGCTTCCGCTCGATGCCGAGGGTCGTCCACTTCCGATCGGCTATCGAGGCTGCACAGACCGATCCCGCACCGTGGGCGGGACAGACGATCACCTCGTCCCCCAGGGGAAGGAGCCCGTTGAAGAGGGAGTCGTATAGGTGGCGGGCCATCTCCTCGGCTCGGTCCATCCCTAAAAGATCGACTCTGCCAAGGTCCCCAGCGAAGAGGGCGTCTCCAGTGAAGACCATCCACGGATCGCCTCCCGTGTCCCGGAGGAGATAGCTCATCGAGCCGGGGGTGTGGCCAGGGGTGTGGATCGCCTCTAGCTTGAACCTTCCGACCTTCCAAACCATGCCATCCTCGACCGCCTGGCCGTATTTGTAGTCGAGCTGGCCGTCGGCGTGCCAGATCTTGGCTCCTGTCCGAGTGGAGAGCTCCACCGAGCCTATGACGTAGTCCTCGTTTCTGTGTGTCTCAAGGACGTGGAAGATGCGCATCCCCTCTTTTGACGCCATCTTCGGGTAAACCTCGCAATCCCGCCGAGGATCGATCACCACGGCCTCGTTTCTGTCGCCTATGATGTAGGAGTAATGGGCGAGCCCCTCTGATTCGACTCTCTCGAATAGCATGTAATACACTCTGCCTCAGAGCTTAACAGCCTTTCAGCGTTTTTTCCAAGCTCGATTCTAGCGGGGATTCTTGCCGACGACGGTGGGGTTCTCGGGGTGGGATGTCCACTCGGTGTAGGAGCCCTCGTAGAGCCTCACCTTGGGATAGCCCAGCCGCCACTTGAAGAGGAGGAACTCGTTGGTCGCCTCCCTGCCGGTCCCGCAAGAGCAGATCACAGTCTTGTCAGGGGTTATGTTTCGCTCCTCGATCACCGCCCTGATCTCTCCCTCGGGCTTGAGGAGAGTCGGGTTGTCCTTGTCCATTAGTCCCCTCCAGGGAAAGTTCACGGCACCGGGGATGTGGCCTGGCTTTGACCACGGGCTTTCTCCCTCGTAGAACTTTGGGGGCCTTGCGTCCAGAAGTACAACGTCGTCCCGATCCTTGATATTTTTGAATTCCTCGTACCCCACGGCGTATTCGTCCCGGACCTGGACCCTGTAATTGGACCCCTCCTTGTCGGGAAATACGCGGGTGACCTCTTTTCCCTCGGCCTTCCACTTCTGAAGGCCGCCATCGAGAACGAGGACGTTATCATGGCCGAATCGGGCCAGAGAGTAGGAGATCATCGTCTGCTCGAGACCATCGCCCATTCCCGCGGTGCATCGGCTGAAAGATCCCGGGGCTGTGTAGACGACGACGGGGACATCGGGGTCGAGGCTCTCCCGGCTGAAGATTATCTGCAGAGACTCCTTGGGGGCGAATACTCCGGGCCTTCCTCTTAAAGAAACCCTGAGAAAACCCTCGTCCATGTAAACGGCGCCGGGTATGTGTTCGGAGATGTAGTCGTGGATGTTCGGCTGAACGTCCAGGATCAGCAGCTTCTCTTCGTCCAAGTGCTCGTTCAGCCAGTCCGTTGAGACCCACTTCACCTTGCCATCCCCCGGAGGGTACGGATAAGCGATCGCCATGTCTATAACCACCTCTTTGCTAATTCTTTGTATTTTTAGGAAGGAAGACTATATGAAACTTGTTCTGAACTGAAGGGTAGTCAACCGAAGCCAAAAGATTTTTTGCCGTTGAGGCCGAAGTGTTTCGTCGAATCCCTCGTGCCGAACCAGGAAAAAAGGTCGTTATTTTTCTTGTCCTCACTCCCGAAGGCTGTTTCGATCGGACCACATGAGAACCGCATAAACGAATACCGATACCACCACCGATATCACAAACCATACAGAACATAGGTCCACAATAGTACCCTCAACGCCGGAAAGCTCCAGGGCCATCCCGACACACGGCACCCCGTAGATCAGAGATCCTGCCGTCACCTTTGCCATCGTCTCAAAGTTCATGGAATACCTGCTATATAAATATTATTTGTTCAAAGTCATTCAACATTTCGAAGGCACAATCTGAATTTGAACTGGAAGACTGAGAGCCGCTGAGCTGAGCCAGGGATGGTCAACAAAGCGACAACCGAGTTGCAGCTCAATGTCGGGATCACCCCACGATCTCCCGATGGTAAGCTTAGACTATAAAATTCGGTTGGGCTGATCGAAGATAAACCTTGCGCCTTATTTTTATTATCTGAATATATTATTTGACTATTGAATACCGACTCAACAAAGCCCAAATTGAGACATATCCCACGGTTTCGATCCGACCGAAAATGCCAGAGGAGATCCCAATAGACCATCGCTCGAAAAAAGAGTGAACAATGGAGGGCGAAACTGGGCCAGACCTAAAAGCAGGCGCCACAATGTGCTATCCCGAGAACGAATGATCCCCAGGAAGCCGCTTTTTTTATATCTCCTTCAGTTTCGCCATCAGCTTTTCGAGACGTTCGACATAAGCCCCGTCGATGATGTACCTGTCACCATCCTCCAGATGCTCAGCCTTCAAAAGAGCCCTTTCCATCACGGCTCCGACCTCCAAGAGCAAGTAGTGCTGGGCCACGTCCCTCGTCACAACGTCGATGTACTCCCACCAGGCCTGATCCAGAGCCTTCAGGGGAGCGCCCCGGACCCGGTTCTCCAACATGTGGTCGAGATAATCCTGGAAGGTGTCGGCATCGGGCCACTTGCCGCTCTGGTGCTCCTGGTAGGCGTCGAAAGCCACGCTCCCTACGCGGTCGTCCCTCTTGCGCTGCTCAAAAAGCCACATCGAAAATTCGACCCTTCTTCCACCCTTCGCCTTCACAGCATTCGCCTCCCTCAACAATAGATCGCTTCTACGATAACTACCTGTCCTTTCGACTATTAATTCATCTTTTGCGAGAGGAGAAGGCATCAGAGGGATCGCCGATGGAGTAGATCATAAAGAGGAAGACAGCCGGCGGACCGCGCCGGCTATGAGATCTCCTCACAGTTCATCTCCGAGTAGCAGGCGTGGTTATAGTATTCGAGGTCCCAGTCCGGGGGCACCCAACCTGGAGGCACCTGTGCCCCCTCGAACGGACCGATCACTACCACAGAGCTGACGGTGACCTGGCTGAGCTCCTCGCCGTCCAGGGTGTAAGGATCGATCCTCGCCACATTGACGTAACGACCATCGTATCTCGCCTCCACCAGGTAGTCGATGACCTTCAGCTCTCCGGGCGCAAGGTCTGTGACGACCCAGGATATCCGCCCGCTCGACTCGTCGTATTCGGACGGCATCGCCGAATACCCGAGAAGCTTCAGGCCGTCGGGGATGTCGTCGTCTATCCGGGCCACCACGGGGCTATCGGCCAGGTTCTGAACGGTCAACCTGTAAGTGACTACATTCTGCAGGACCGGATCGACGGCAGCGGTCTTGCTTGCGAAGATCTCGCTCGGGCAGCAGGTGAGCCAGTTCGGATCCAGGACGGTGAAGTTGCTGGCGGAGAGGGTCCGGTTATCGTCGCCGTGTTGGGCGGTCGCCTTCACCACGTTGACAAGATGGCCTCCGTAATCGGTGACGTTGAGGACAAGATCGATGGTGAGATCGCCTCCTATCGGCAGACTCAGTATGTTGTCCCACCTGGCTCGATCGGAGGTGACATCATTCGGCCTCAGGGAGGCGCTTAAGAACTCTGTCCCCTGGGGGAAGGTGTCCTCGATCGAGATGGTGTCCAAGACGACGTTGCCGTCGTTTGTGACGACGATGGTGTACTCGGCGAGGCTCGAGCCGGAATCGATCTTACCGGTCTTGGCCACCGAGAGGTGAGGCCTGTCGTACTTGGGAATGCCGGTCAGGACGATCCTCTTGGCTATGG
>DUKF01000206.1 GCA_013329455.1 Methanotrichaceae archaeon
CGTTTCCGAGGTGGTGGAGTTTCCCTTCGACTCGGAGATGAGGAGGATGACGACGGTCCATAGGTCTCCCGAAGGTTTGACCGTCTCGATGAAGGGCGCGCCAGAGACTGTCCTCCAGTTCTGCGCAAAGATCATGCGAAACGGCTCTGAAGAGACGATAACCTTCGAAGACCGCCGAAGTGCTCTCGCAGCCGCCGACAGGATGGCGGGCCAGGGCCTCCGGGTCCTCGCCCTCGCCTGGAAGGAGATGGCAGCCGGTGCCACCCTGGAAAGGGAAGGGGTGGAGACGGACCTGATCTTCCTCGGCCTCGTTGGGATGATGGACCCTCCCAGGGAAGAAGCGAAAGAGGCGATACGAATCTGCAAGGCTGCCGGGATAAAGCCCGTGATGATCACAGGCGACCACAAGCTCACGGCCTCAGCGATAGGCAAAGAGCTCGGCATCCTGGCCGAAGGAGGCAGGGTCCTTGAGGGAACGGAGCTGGAGAAGATGGAAGACGGCGAGCTGCTCGATGTCATCGATGAGGTCTCAATCTTCGCGAGGAACACGGCCGAGCACAAGGTCAGGATCGTTGAGGCCTTCAGAGGAAAAGGCCACGTCGTCGCCATGACCGGCGACGGCGTCAATGACGCCCCGGCCCTCAGGGCCGCCGACATCGGGATTGCCATGGGAAAGACCGGGACCGAGGTATCCAAGGAGGCCTCAGACATGGTCATCACCGACGACAACTTCGCAACGATCGTCGCGGCCGTCGAAGAGGGAAGAAGGATCTACGCCAACATCAGAAAGGCCTCCTCGTACCTTCTCTCCTGCAACTTCGCCGAGGTGATGACGATATTCCTCGGGGTGATGCTGGGTTTACCCGTCCCCCTCCTCGCCCTCCAGATCCTCTGGATCAACATCGTCACCGACGAGTTTCCGGCGATCGGCCTCAGCGTCGAGCCCGCCCACTCCGACCTGATGATGAGAAAACCCCGAAACCCGGCCGAGCCGATCCTGACGAGAGGCCTATTCCTCTACACCCTTGGGATATCGGCGGTGATCTTCATCGGAACCCTCGGCCTTTACGCCCTATCTCTGAAAGAGGGCGTTTCAATCGAACAATCCAGGACGACGGTATTTGCGGCCCTGGTGATATTCGAGCTTTACAACGCCTACAACAGCCGCTCCCTTCGAGACTCCTTCTTTAAAATGGACCCGAGGACGAACAAGAAGCTGATCGCGGGCCTTGCAGCGTCACTAGTGGGCCTTCTCGCGGCGATATACATTCCCTTCATGCAGACCCTCTTCAAGACAGCACCCCTCAAAGTCGAGAGCTGGATTGTGATTTTGGTTGCGGCATCGACAGTGGTGGTGGTGGCGGAGATATTCAAACGCTGGGAGCTTCCTGAGAGGAGGGCTCGGACCCGCTGAGCCCAAAGGCGTTCAAAAATATCCTATTCATCGAGAAGAAGAAGGAGAAGAAGTGGGCGAAAAGAGGTAGAACCTGGCCTCGCCCTCGTTGACGAGAGTCCTGGAAAAGCCCGGAATCCGGGCGACCTCATCAACGAGAGGCCTTACGACCACATCGGCCCCGACCTTTTGGGCCAGCCTTCCCATGGCGATCTGCATCTCGAGAGGCGGCCTTATCGAGTAGAGAAGAGATGCGCCCCGATATAGGTCCAGGTTCGGGGAGAATATGTCGTCCTCGACGACAGATAGGCCGCCGAGGGTTCGTCCCGTCTTCTCGGTTGCCAGAACCTCGAGGTGGGGTGCGAGCAAGAGGGCGACTTCGGGGACACAACCGACCCCCACCTCCACCACCTTTCCCGAATAGCGGGCCAGGATGAAACGGGCGAGGTCGGCCCCGCCCCTGATCTTTTGATGTGACATTTGATTCGAAGACAAAGACGATAGCTCTAAAGCCCCAGCTTTTCGAGAGCCAGCATCGCGGCCTTCTCTCCGGAGAGGAGCATCCCGCCGAAGATCGGACCCATCCTCGGCCCTCCGGCGACGGCCGTCGCCGCCATCCCCGCGGCGATCAGGCCGGGGTAGACCTCCTGGGTCACCTCGACGACGGTCTTCTCGCCGACGTCGGCCCACATCGGCTTTTCGCCGACGACGCCCAGAGACCCAACCTTGGCTCCCGGGATCTTCCTCTGGACGACCTTGCAGATGTTGGCGTCGTGGCCGGTCCCGTCGATGACGACCTTCGCCCTGATCGAGAGGGGGTCGACGTGGAGCCTCGTTCTCTCCACCGTCTCCCAGTTGATGACGAGGCCTGCGATCTTCTCACCCTCCCTGATCATGACGTCCTCCACGGTGACGAGGTTTACGATCTCGGCCCCGGCGTCGATGACCCCTGCTGTCAGCTTGGCCACCGTCTCGATGGAGTTAGCGATGTAGTAGCCCTCCTCGTACTCCCGGTACCAGACCCCAAACTCGTCCAGGATCCTGCACCCCTCCTTCTGGACGACGATTCTGGGAAACATCATCCCGCCGCCCCAGATCCCGCCCCCGACAAATAGGTCCTTCTCGAAGACCACGGTCTTTGCGTCAGCCTCGGCGAGCTTCTTGGCCGCCACCAAGTTTGCGGGACCCGCGCCCACCAGAGCCACGTCCACGTCGGTGTACTTCAAAAAAGACTCCATGTAAGATTCGACTATCGCCCTTGTGATCGTAACTTCATCAAGCGCCATGAAAGTGGCGAGGCCTCGATCGGTGATAAAGATATCCTTTTTGGAAATTCTTATTTACCATCCGAGCCTCCTTTTCTACTGCGAAGAATTTCAGAAGGGGGATGGGTTCAAAGACCGGCACGTTTTGAGGGAGGCCGAGAGCCCCTTGCCCCGTTGGGAGTGGATAGAATGGAGTTAGAGCCGAAAGGGGGCTTCAGGTCTGTGGAGATGAGCTACTCGTACGACGGCGAGGATCTCGCAAATCCCAGAATCCTGGTGGTGGGGTGCGGTAATGCTGGCTGCAACATGGTGACGAGGCTCGCCAATTTGGGTGTTCATGGTGCCGAGATCGTGGCCGTGAACACCGATAGGCGCCGGATGGACAAGATCAAGGCCGACAAAAAGATCCTGATCGGAAGAGGCGTTGCGGGTGGCGATGGTGCCGGAGGCGACCCGGAGCTTGGAAGGATCGCCGCCGAGAGGTCGAGACACATCCTCGAAGAGGCTCTCGGGAGCGCAGACCTCGTCTTCGTCGCCGCTGGCCTTGGCGGCGGGACCGGGATGGGTGCAGCACCTACAATATGCGAAATTGCAAGAAATCTCGGCGCAACGGCGGTGGGGATATTCACCCTTCCTTTGGGAGCTGGCTGGCGGCGAGGTGACGAGGGACCGGATAATCCAGTCAAGATCGAAAATCTGGTGAAGGCCGCAAACACCCTCATACTTCTGGATAACAACAGAATTCTGGAGATGGCGCCAGACCTCTCGGCAGAGCAGGCCTTCTCAGTGATGGACCAGGTCGTGGCCGAGATCGCCAAGGGGATCACCGAGACTGTAACTCAAACATCACTGATCAACCTCGACTACGCCGACGTGAAGACGATAATGAGCCGCGGCGGCCTCTCGGCTGTCCTGGTGGGTGAAGCCGATACAAAAGACGGGGCCGAGGAGGTCGTCTTCTCGGCTTTGAGGTCTCCGATGCTGGAGATGGAGATAAAACGGGCCACTGGCTGCCTCCTCCACATGACGGGGGGAAGAGACCTCACCCTGAAGAAGGCGGCGACGATCGCCGGTGTCCTGACCAGGGAGCTAGACCCAGAGGCGAACGTCATCTGGGGAGCCAGAGTAAAGGAGAGTTACGAAGGAAAGATCGGATTGATGGCGATAATGACCGGGGCGGGGATGCCGCCGGTCTTTGGTCAACGTAAAGAACTTGACCGAGATTGAAGAGCCCCTCCGACCAACCGACCTCCAGAAGAGTCGGCCCCCCCAAACGGCCGATACCCTGAAGAGATGATCGCCCGACTGGCCAATAGATCTCCAGATCCCGACTGTGATCCGGACACAGTTCTTCCTCAGAAGTTTGCCTTTTATGAGCTTGTGGAGGGCATCTCAGGTCTGACCCGGAGGAACTTCTCCTCCTCACCCAGGGTCATGGTGGCGTCGATTCCGACTTTGGTTGTGATCCCGTTGACGGACCTGGGATCGAGGGTGCTCCCCCGGACGTTGGGGTACATGACGATGTCCTCATCGCCCCTGGCCCTGGTTGCGACGGCATACTCTAGGTCCTGAGGGTTGTAGACGTCAATATCGTAGTCGACTACGATGACGTGCTTGAGACTTTTATGAGCCTCGAAGGTTGCATCGATCACATTTCTCGGGTCGGACTGGTCCTTCTTTTTGATCTGGACGACGGCGTGAAGGTAGGAGCATCCACCCTCCGTGAGAAGGACGTCCCTCACGTCGGCTACTCGGGATGTGGCCCTGAATATCAGAGGCTCGTAAGGGACGCCCATCAGCATCTTGTGCTCGCCACCCGAGGGGAGGAGGCCGTGGTAGATCGGAACCTCTCTCATCATCATCTTCGTCAAGTGAATCACCGGCTCCATTCTCGCAAAATCTCTGGTTCCGGTTATGTCCACGAAGGGGCCCTCGGAGGCGGTCTCGGCGTCGATGTACCCTTCGAAGACGATCTCAGCGTGAGGGACCAAAACGCCATTATCGAGGGCCACAAGCTCCACGGGGCTTCCGGATAGGGCGCTTGCGTACTGAAACTCCATCCCCAATGGGACTCTGGTGCTGGCCGCGATCAGGACGACGGGATCGACCCCGATGACGATCCCCACGGGGAGCTTCTCACCCTTCTCGAGAGCCTCCTGGAGGAGCATGTGGGTGTGCCTTCCAGGAACGAGCCTCGCCGCAAGTTCGTCCTTTCCCAGGACCATCATCCTGTGGACCGAGGCGTTCGTCTTATTTCCAAAGGTCGAAACGACGATCCCAGAGGTGATGTAGGGGCCCCCGTCCCCCCGAAAATGAGTGAGGATGGGTAAACTGGACAAGTCGGGCTCGGTGGCGACTTCCTGGAAGGGGGAAGATTCGACTTCCCGGATCCAGCCGGCCTTCATATTGATCCGGGCGAGCCTTTTCACCATATCCTCTCGGGAGGTCGCTAGAGCCCTTGCCAGATGGTCCCGGGTCCCGATGATGTTCATGCAGCACTTCTTGCCGTCGACGTTGTTGAAAAGGACGGGACCAGCCCCAACGGAGAGGGCCGCAGCCTCCAGCACCGGCGAGATCGGGCGGTCCACCTCCTCGAGAAGGCCAGCCTCCTGAAGTCCGTGGAGGGAACCTCTGAAGCTCATGCTGGAAGAGACGACACCCATTGATAAAGACCTTTGCTTTTCAGACGATCAAAACCGCGATCACTCCCGTCATGAATATGCCGTCGAAGGTGCCCGCACCCCCGATGCTCGCCACCGGCGCCCCGAGGTCCGAGATCCTGTTCAGGTTGAGGAGGTCCGCCCCGATCAGGGTTCCAAGGACCCCTCCGACGTAGGCCGTGACGAAGCGGCACTCGGGAATGGGGCAGAAGGCCGCGGTGAGGAGGAGGGCGGATAAAGCTGCTGCAAGCGGCGGGATGAAGAGGGGCGTTGCTATCCCGAGGCCCTTTATCGGCCTTGCCACGCTGTGAGTCACCAGGGTGACGAACGCTGTCCCCGCGAGAGCGAAAGGCGCAACCTCGGGATAGGTGATAAGCAGGTAGGCCGAGACCAAAACCGGGATCAGGGCGCCGCCGACGTTCACCGCCACCGTGGTCTGGTTGGTAACCGTCTTCACCACCGGAATCATGTAGACCATGCCAAAGCTCCTGACAAATGTGTCTTTCACCACGGGAACCTTCGATTCCATGGTGAAGAGGGGAAAGTTCATCCCAGCGCCCACGAGGGAGGCTGCAAGCAAAAGGAGGGCGTCTGACCAGGAGAATCCCATCTTGGTGAAGGCGGTGCTTAGAGCCCCGAAGAACAGGAAGATCACGCTCACCCAGACCACCACAGCCAAAAGGAGTATCGCCAAAATCCCGAAGGGAAGGTAGATCATCCGATTGTTCATGAAATCGAATCGACCTACGGAAGTATAACTTTTCGTCTCCCTGACACTAGGATCAGAGAATCACGATCATCAGAAAAGAAAACGGCTCTGGCAAAAGTTAGATGTAAGTTCAGATCGGATATTGATCCAAGAGCGACTCAGACGGTCAAAGAGAGGCCGCATGGAGCAAATATCATGACAGAATCTCCCGCAAATAAGATCAAGCACAGCATAATGGTGATGAGCGGCAAAGGCGGCGTCGGAAAGACGACGGTCTCGGTCAACCTGGGCCTCAGTCTCGCCCTCTACGGAAAGGTGGTTGGGATCCTGGACGCCGACATCACAGGGCCGAACGTCCCAAAGATGCTGAACATAGAAGACGCCACTATGACAGGCGAGGAGGACCAGACGATCCACCCCGTTGAGCTTCCCGTGGGGGCCGACGGGGCGGTCAGGGTCGTCTCGATGGCTTTTGTGATCGGAAAAGACAGCCCCGTCGTCTGGAGGGGACCTCTCAAGATGCAGGTCCTAAAGCAGTTCATCGAGACCGTGACCTGGGGAGATCTCGACTACATGCTGATCGACCTGCCTCCGGGGACGAGCGATGAGCCGCTCAGCATCGCCCAGCTCCTCCATCCCGACGGGATGATCATCGTCACCACGCCCCAGGACCTGGCCCTCCTCGACGCGAGAAAAGCGATCGATATGTCCAGGTCCCTGGGGATACCGGTCCTTGGGATCGTCGAGAACATGAGCGGCTTCACATGTCCCAAGTGCGGAAAAGCGATCGACATCTTCAAGGTCGGCGGAGGAATGAAAGCGGCCGAGGAGCTGAGGGTTCCATTCTTGGGGAGGATCGAGATCGATCCTGCGATCTGCGAGACCGGCGACAGCGGCAAACCGTTCATACTGAACGTTCAGTCAAAAACCGCCGAGGCTTTCGACGAGATAGTGAGAAAGATCATGGCCCACTACGAGGGCGAGAAATGGACGCCTGAACCCTCTGCGAAATAGCCGAACAGAGGATCAATGGAGTCGCGGCCAAAAAGTCCGCGAGTTGATATAAATTAATAAAAATTTAGGTGGCTTTCTTGATCAGATAGCCACCGTTGCTTATTCCCAGCAATACCAGCATGCTCGAACTCAGAACGGGAAAAGCGTCTATCAGGCCGGCACCGACGAAGAATTTATCTCCAAGGAAAAACAGGTAAACCGCCGCCAGAAGCACGGTGAAGTAGAACATCTGTACCTTACCCAAATCCGGTATGTTGGAGTCGTCTGCATCTTCGCCGCTGAATAAATCAGAAAAGCTGGCGTTCTTTTCAGATTCGTTGTAAAGGATTTGCCCCACGGGATAGACCTCTGCCTCTTTTTGAAGATCTTTCAACTCTGATTTGGCTTTCAAAGCCTCAGGATCCGCCCCGCGACTTGCAGCTATTTTTTTGCCGTATCTTTGGAGGACTCATCGTCTTTGCGAGGTCGATTCTCTTTAATATCCTTTAACAGCGGCGACCCGATCAGCGATGTTATGCTGATCCCAATCAGAACCCATAACTCTTTTGGAATGGGTATGGACATGGGCTCAGGATAACCAGCTGCGAGATTCCAGAAGACCGAGGTTATAAATCCCGACAGAATTATGAGTGTCCAGAGGATCATCTGCGTCCTGGAAAGGCTCATCCTGCGCCTATGATCAATGAGCAGACCGCAGTTCCTGCCCAATTTGCCGCGTCCGATAACCACGGCTATTAAAGTTAGTAGCGCAAATGTAACTATCCAAGTTGAGACTTTGATCAAAGGCGTATCTGGTTTGACGTTCTCCGAATTAAATACAGCGGGTGTGTTTTCAGTTGCTGGCATCATTTCAGTTGCGAGATCGACTACACAATAATGTAGAGCCCAGTAGTTTACCGCCAAAATTAAGGCGAGGAAGACAAATACCCACATCGTATGCCATCGGCGCCATTCATTCTTCTTATCAGCCATCATAGACCACCCAATCACCAACATTCTTTAGACGGTTCATATTTATCAAGTTTTCTATGGTGTTCTGAACTTTGATGCCGCGAATTTGAACATCGATATTAAATCTTAATATATATTTAATATGCATTCAGAGAACAGTCGACGAGTTAAAAAGCAAAAACGGTCAGCCAGGGTCAAAAATTGAGATGGACGGAGAAAAAAGCTCCGATCCACCAAACCGATTTGATCTCTGAAGAGAGAGGTCACCACTTTCCCGACTTGATCACGTTCAGGTTCTGGATGATCTTGGCCGCAGCCTCCTGACTGAGATTTTGTTTCTGACTTATCGTTAGCGCCCTCGTGACCTCGTCCTGCTCGTCAGACCCGGCCCGCTGAGATACGAGAACTTCGGCTGCTGCGTAACCCTTCTCCAGAAGGGTCTTCCGGACCTCCTCCAGAAGGGACTCGTTCATGCAGAGCGGTCCTGTCCCGATCTTCTCGACAACCTTATCCATGTTCTCCATTTCTTTCGTCTTCACGCTTTCTCCTCCACGCTAAATCCAAACATCCAAATCCTACATTGGATTATTTTTGTCAATTGCTGCAGACCACATTCGTATAGATCAGAGAGACTGATCTTCTTGACCCGTTCCTTCTCGGCCACGAAGAAGGTGGTGATCTCACTGAATAGCATAAAAGATCCAGCGTTTCCACCGCTTACCGTGTTCGGTCATCAGATCACCTCTTTATTTTATGGAACTTCTTAGTTATAAGAATATAGGTGATGTCTCACTTCAGACCTCTGCCATATAATCTTCTACATAGACGCTGCAGACGCTGCTCACAACGACTTCGCCCTCGTGCTCGGTCCAGGCCCAGAAGAAGACGCGGCTGTTTTCATCCCAGGGACCAGCAAGCTCCAGATACTCTCCGCCGCTGAAGTTCCCCAAGTTCGTTTCAGTCTGGTTGCAGCCATAAAGCAATGACCGGACCGATACGAGATGGACGTCTCCGGCAGCATCGTAGGCTGAAACCTTCAAATTTATGGGATCGTTGGGCGCGACCGTCCCTGTGAAGTGAAGCTCTCCCACGGGATCGACAACGAAGAGGAAGAGCTTCGTCATATCCTCCGCAGGTTTTGGCTCCGCAGTCTCCATTACATCCTCGGAGGAGACTGTCCCAATGACCGTGATAAAAACGGCCAGAAATAACATACAGGCAAAAATCCGCTTATTCAACTTTGACCCACCCCAGTGCATGAAGATTTACTTTCCGACCCAGCAGCTCAAACGATTATAACCAGGATGGACAAACTTGTGAAATTTTCGCCAAGATTGTGGGGAAGGGAACAGATCCAGATAAAACCATCGAAAACCTCCAAAAGGATTTTCAGCTTGTCGGGCAGATAGGTGCTCATGACGCTCCACGTCAACAAGAAGGGGGTTCGTGTCCTGGGAATAGCCGAGAGCTTCCTGAAGACGAAGCCGCTGTCCAGGTTAGCGGGCGTGGTTATGCGAAAGGATCTGAGGGTCGACGGGTTCGGGTTGGCGAAAATATCCGTCGGTGGGGACGATGCCACCGAGGGGGTTATGAAGATATTCGAGGGCCTTGAGAGAAGCGACATAAACGCCCTCGTCTTGAACGGATCTGTCATCAGCTGGTTCAACATCGTCGACCTCGACGAGATCCACGAGGAGACGGGCCTTCCGGTGATTAGCATCACCTACGAGGAGTCCGATGGGCTCGAAGAGTACATCAGAGAGTACTTCCCCCATCCTGAAGAGAAGATCGATAGGTACAGAAAGCTCGGACCCCGCGAGCCCTTCAGGCTCAAGACCGGGTTCGAGGTCTACGCAAGGACCCTTGGAGCGACGGCAGAGGAGACGAAGGGCCTAATCAACTCTTTCACTCTGGAGGGGAAAGTGCCCGAGCCCATCCGAGTGGCCAGGCTTCTTGCAAGGAGCATCCAGAGGGAAGAGGCTGACAGTGAATCGGATTGATTGATGTGGTTGATGGGAGGGCTGAAGTTTGTGAAAATTATGGACGCGAGTCTGGAGAGTAAGCCCCCTTCTGTTCGTGCTTGCTTAGCATTGGCAGCATTCAGCTTAGCGCCATACCCGGGCGTTGGCTGGACTCCATCGATCGCCCTTATTTTGGCTTGCACCCGCAGGGATTCGCCGTTTCATCTGCCTCCCGCGCGACCTCAGCTTTTCAGCATCATGGCATTAGCGCGATGCAGTGCCGTTTCTGTGCCAGAGCCAGAGCTCTCGCCCTACACCCGAAAAAGGTGTCTGCGTGTCCAGAGGTGGGGGGACTTTCCACACCGGCGAAGGGTTCGCCAGCGGCAGCCGCCCTTCCACTCTCGCGTCCGGGCCGCATAAGGAAGGAAGATATAAAAGCCTTTGCGGGTGGGCCAGCAATTTTCCCTTTCACGATCGGGGTGACGCCATCTTGAATCAGATGGCAGAAAATGAGCATTCCGGTCAGAAGGCAAACCGATTTATCGCCCGGGTCAAAGCAGCGTCGATGGGACACAGTTAAACCTGGTTTGGCGGCACGACAAATCGGATGCACAAACCCGATAGAACACAGAATATGCCAAGGTACAGAAACACCACAAAATAGTCGCCTCCCGTCACGTCCAGCAGATAGCCGCCAAGAGACGGTCCCAGCGCTCCGGCGACAAAGCCGTAGGCCGTGAAGATCAGCCCGAATATGGCCCCGAAGTGCTCGAGGCCGAAGCAGTCGGTGACCAAGGGAGCCGAGACTGCAAAGAGGGCACCAAAGGCGAATCCCACCACGGCCGCCAGAATGGCGCATGCGGCGAGGCTGCTGGCATGAGGCAAGATGAAATAGGCAAAGCCCGCCGCAAAGAAGGTGGTGCTCATGGTCAGGTTTCGGCCGATGATGTCGTAGAGGTATCCGGTCACCAGGCGTCCCGTGCCGTTGGTGATGTTGAACGCCGTCAGGATTATGACGGCCGATTCCAGAGAAAATCCTTTGGAGAGGCCATAGCTTGTCGAAAGGGTCACCATGGCGATGCCGGCCGCGCCCATCATCGCCCAGGTCGCCCAAAGAGACCAGAAGCTCCTAGTTCTGACGCTCTCTTGCACGCTCAGAGATGTTCCAAGCCCGACGGCGCCTGCAAGCTTCGTTCCCGATGAGCGACCTGCAGGTGAGGTCGCCATCTCTGGCGCCTTGGCTAGATAGGCGGCTGTGAGACCTGTGACGAGCGCCAGGACGGATATGGTGTAGATCATGGGGACGTATCCGATGGACTTCAGCATGTAACCGAAGAGGGGAGACATGATGGCGGCCGAAAGGCCGAAGACCAGATTGACGATGCCCGATACCAGGCCCCTTTTCTGAGGGTACCACCATTGAACCGTGGTCAGCGCCGGGATGAGAATAAAGCAGGATGAGACGCCGATGAGAAAACCCCAGATGTAGAGCATGAACACGCTCGAGGCGTAAGCGACGATGATGATGCTGAGGCCGCAGATTATGGC
>DUKF01000139.1 GCA_013329455.1 Methanotrichaceae archaeon
GAAGCTGGTTCGAGAGCAAGCAAACTGTCATTCGAAATGCTATAAAAGAATATATAAAATATCTAAATTATACTGTCTCAAACACACCAACTGCGTAAGTCCTAACTTGAAATGGCATGTCTCGCCCTGTGCAGATCTCAATCCAAAAACACATGTCAAAGGAAGAGCTACAGAGAAGGATAAAGACTCTTGAAAACAATACAAAAATATTACAAAAACTATATTTTGTGAAACATCGATATGATGGAGTAAGCGTAGAAAAAGCTTCACCCCTTGTTGGTGATGCCAACCCTGTCGATTATGCTTGGCAAAAACGAGAGCGGTTATGACGGTCTGACTCCTCGATATGCAGGATCGTCTTCGCCTTCACAGGGCCATCGCCACAGATCACTGAAAACCGCTAACCTTTGGCCAGGTGTTTTTATCTGACCAGCTCGATAGTCGAGGCGAACTTGTGAGGTGAAGCGATGGCAGCTTCTACGTCGGCCATGATGCCCCTGCTTTCAGCATCGTCGAGATAAAGCCCTGCAGCTTTTTCCAGGTTGTCGAGGGCCTCTTCGGGCGTGGCTCCGCAGCTTGCGATTCCCAGCTCAGGGCATTTAGAGATGTACGTTTGATCTCCGTCCCATACCGTGGCAGTCAGGTTGAGTTTCATCTTTTCATTCCTCCTCTGGATAACTTCCGCAATTATTGGACGTTTTTGGTTCTTATATATATCACTTATCCATATGAGGGCAATTTTTGACTTTACTAGTGCATTATGGATGGAAAGAAATATATTTACCATATTCGGCACGTTCTTTCCTGTAAGTGGACTGCGCGAAGTCGATATAACCGGGTTATGTACGCAGTTAATCGAAGATCCGGTCTATTCGCTATATTTCGCGGATAAGGCGAATATTTCGAAGACCGCTTCATCTGATGGAGTGCGGCTTTTGGTCCTGAGGGCTCTAACAAAATTGCTGTTAACCCGGGCAACTGCCTTAGAGAATAGTGATAACGGGGAGGATGGCTGCAACCTCCCACCATGATTTTCTTCAGCGCCTTCCAGATGGGCAAAGGTGGATTAGATCTGAGAATCTAATTCATCTTAATCCAGCCACGAAGCTGCATCGCTTCTACAACGCGGTTGACGGCAACCACATAAGCAGCCTGCCGCATGTTTAAGTTGTAAGTCTTGGAGGCGTTAAGCACCGTGTGGTAAGCCTGGGTCATCCTGTCATCCAAGCGCTTGTAGACGTCTTCAACGTCCCAGCAATACCGATCGATGTTCTGCACCATCTCGAAGTAGGAGACGGTCACGCCACCGGCGTTGCAGAGGAAGTCGGGAATCACGTGGACGCCGTTTTTGTACAGAATCTCGTCCGCTTCGGGCGTGGTCGGTCCGTTGGCCAGCTCGGCGATGATCTTGGCCTTGACGTTGGGCGCATTCTCTTTGGTGATGACGTTCTCGAGAGCTGCAGTAATCAGGATGTCCACATCGAGCTCGACCAGCTCTTCGTTGGAGATCTTCTGAGTGGTATCTCTCGGGGAGTTCGTCACCGTTCTGGTATCCGACTTGACGCGGCAGGCAAGTTCAAGATCGAGGCCATCCTTGTTGTATATGCCGCCCTTGGAGTCGCTGATCGCCACCACTTTGGATCCGAAGAGGTCTCTGCAGAGGAATGCTGCATTGCATCCGGCATTTCCGTAACCCTGTATGGCAACTGTGGCTTTGGAGAGATCTATACCGAGTTCTTTTGCGGCCTCTCGGATTGTGTAAATGCCACCACGGGCCGTTGCATCGTCGCGCCCGCAAGATCCACCTATGCAGACCGGCTTGCCGGTGATACAGCCGAACTCATTACTTCCGGTCAGCTTCGAGAACTCGTCCATCATCCAGGCCATCATCTGGGGAGTCGTGTAGACATCTGGGGCTGGAACGTCCTTGTTTGGACCTATGAACTGCCATATCTTGTCGATGTATCCTCTGCTCAAACGTTCCAGCTCATTTTCGGAGAGTTCTTTGGGATTGCAGATAACTCCACCCTTTCCTCCACCGAGCGGGAGATCGAGAAGAGAGCACTTCCAGGTCATCCATGCAGCCAGGGCCCTCACGGTGTCGATCGTCTCTTCTGGGTGGAATCTGATGCCACCCTTCATCGGCCCCTTAGCGTCGTTGTACTGGACTCGGAACCCCTTGAACACCTTGGTCGAGCCGTCGTCCATGCGGACCGGAATAGAAACGTGAAGTTCACGCATGGGGTTTCGAAGTATCTCACGTACATCGTCACTTAAATTCAATATTTTTGCACAGTCGTCCAGCTGCTTTCGTGCTATCTCAAATGGGTTGAGTTCTTCCATTCCTTTATCACCTTTTTTGGTTTTCACCCAAACACCTAGTCAAAATGAATTGGGAGGCAACCCATGTCAGCTCCAACTAGTTAAATCTTATGGATTACATTTATTTATGGCAAAATGGGCCATGTCAGCCGGATATTGATATTTAAGTGTTTCTGAGAGAGAATCATACAGGATCTGCACCTAAATCGCCATAATTATTGAATATTGTTAATTATATTTCTGCCGACTACAGGTCAAACTTTATATAAACTTGCAACGTAGATGCAACATTTGATTATGTTTTGAATTTTCGGTTACATTCAAAATTTTTGGATCGAACAACCGATCGGGCAGGTACATAATCCGTGATGGAAACGATGAACATGCTCAATAAAGTGTTGCGATCTGCCAGAATGGCCCCTATGTAGAAAATTATTAATACAAAAAATTAGTAGATATTATTTGTGAGAGATACAATAGAAAGGGAGATCGTAGCTCTCGATGTTGAGAAGATCGACTTCGATGACAAGGAGCTACTTAAGAAGCTAATCTCACTGCCCCTCAACAGAATACATTGGTCATCGGTTAAGGATTTTGAGCTACTTAATAGTTCATTTTTTCACACGAATTATGCATTGCATAAACGTGATCCGATTTCAATAATGGCTTGCTGTAACCTCTTTGATCAAGCCAATCTCGCCGGACTTGCTACCGAGATCACTGCCACGTTGCGATTTTTGTCTTAACCGATGACCCATGCAACAGAATAGAGTTGCTGGCCCAGGAAAACCAGTTTCTGCGTGAGCAAAATCAGCTATTGAAAGATGAGATCGCCCATCTTAAGGGATAAAAGGGAAAACCCAAGATACCGCCTAATGTACCTCCCAGAGAAAAACCGCCGAAAGCAGTCAAGCCGAATAAATGGTGTAATTTGGGAGGGCACGATCTCTAATATCCTTACCAGAGATAAGGCGACCGAGTTTTTCGCGGAGAAGATGTCTATCCTTGAAGCCGGTATGATGAAAGCCAAGTATTTGCAGGCTGACGAATCCGGTGCAAGACATCAAGGCCGAAACTGTTACTTGCACGTGATTTGCAATGATATGTTTTCATATTTCACTATCACGGGCGGCAAAAATAGGCCAACCATTTACGAGATTCTTGGCCAGGAAGATGATGAGAAACTGGAGACTCCCTTTGTCACCGACGGCGCGAGACAGTATTTGGACGTGTCAAACCACCATGCAAAATGCTGGATTCACGAGATTCGACATTACAAGAAGCTGGTGCCGTTCTTAGATCATCATAAATCCCTTCTCGATAAAGTTATGGGCCAGCTATGGGGGTTATTCGATCTGATGAACATATATAAAAATCATCCAGATGAATCTCTCAGAGTGATTATCGAATAGAAGTTCAATTGGCTGTTTTCGAGATGCACCGGGTACACAGGCCTCGATGGGCGGCTAGCATCGACGGATGCTAATCGAGATGGACTGCTCAAGGTGCTCGATTATCCATTTGTACCAACTCATAATAATGCTGCATGGGTCATCGGTTAAGGCAAGAATCGCGATGTGGCAGCGATCCCGGTAGCAAGTCCGGTGAGATCGGTTTGATCAAAGAGGTTACAGCAAGCCATTATTGAAATCGGATCACGTTTATGCAACGCATAATTCGTGTGAAAAAATACGCGATTGTGTCGCTAAAAATCCTTAACCGATGACCCATGAATAATGCTGCTGAGATCGCCCTCCGCAAAGGAGTTATCAAGAGGAAGATAAGCTATGGAACCTGATCCGAGCTAGGCAAGAGGGCATGGGAGAACATGTTCTCTATAATGGATACATGCCGTAAGCAGGAAGTTAACTTCTTCAACTATCTTACTGGAATCGTTTCATCTCGGTACGATCTACCAAGATTGGCTGACTTAATTTATAACACGGCATGAGATAATATTTTATTGAGCATGTTCGAAACGATTGATCGATTTCGGATTCTCGCCAGAAGATGCGAGATTCGCAGCAGCAAAGAGTTGATTTTTTTGTGAAAATCGCCACCTACAGAAGGTGGCCTCCCTTTTTTTGCGGCTGAGAAAAATAGCCACCCCAAAGTCTCAGCAGTTTGATTTTTGACCTTCGGCAAGAACCTGAACGAAAAAGTTCACCTAATCGTGTTTCGTCTCAATAGAGCGTCCACCCTTTGGAGACCTGCCAATGAAATGGCTGCATACTCAACTTATATATGGCAGATTTCAAGATTAAGGTGACGCCAGTTGATTACAAGACTGTCTTTCAAAAAATTGCGTAGTTATTGAGTCTGGGAGGAAATCTCATTATCATGTATTGATGTATGTGCGGAATTATCGCACATACACCCCTTGTGGCAGGCACGTCAAACTTCAACAGCCTTCGCTTCGTCCCCCCAGCTCAGCAGGCCCTCACCCTCAGCTTTCCAAGATGTCTTCGGCTACGTCCCTGTATGCGTCCATGACGTAGGCGATCCCTGAGACCTTGGCGGCCTCCTCGGTGAGGGCCATCACGTCTTTTCTTGACATGGAGGCTAGACTGAAGTTCCTGCTTCCTGCCATCAGCTGCTGCAGGCCGATCTTGAACTTCTGGCTGTAGGTGTAGATTCCCATCGCGCCCAGGGGGATCTTCTCGACGTCCTTGCCGTACTTCTCGGCCAGCTCCTCGTAGGTGACGAAGAGTTCCTTGGCGTTGGCTCCGTACTTGGAGACGGTCTTTGGAAGCTCTCCACCCTCGATCCACTTCTGGATGTTCTTACCTACCATTCCGGGGATCATGAGGCCTCTTCCCATGCAGACCGCCTTGAAGTGGGGTGCGCCCATGGCGATCGCCTTGAAGACGCCGTCCTCCGAGGAAAAGCCGCCGGCCATGGCGAGGTCTGGAACCCTCATGCCCTTCTTGCTGAGCTTCTCTGCGAACTCGTAGGCGAGAGCCTGGAGGTAGAATGTCGGAATTCCCCACTCGTTCATCATCGGCCAGGGGCTCATTCCAGTGCCGCCGGGAGCGCCGTCGATGGTGAGAAGGTCGATCTTTGCCTCTGCTCCGTAGCGGATGGCAATGGCTAGCTCTGTCATAGAGTAGGCACCGGTCTTGAGGGTGACCCTCTT
>DUKF01000069.1 GCA_013329455.1 Methanotrichaceae archaeon
ATTGCTGGGAACCACCTACGGCGGCGACGGTCGTATCTCCTTCGCCCTCCCCGACCTGCGGGGAAGAGCGGCGATACACCAGGGCACGGGGCCCGGGCTGACCCACCGCGTTATGGGACGGAAGGCCGGGATGGAGAATGTCACCCTCAACGCGAATACGATGCCCGTTCACGGCCATTCGGCCCAGGCTCAGATGATGGCCACCACCTCTGACGCTGAAACCGACGAGCCCGAAGGAAAGTTCCTTGCCAAGGCCAGCCGCGGCGACATATATGGAGATCCTGGAGATCCCGCTCGCCTGGCCGAAATGGCTTCCGAGTCGGTCAGCGTCACCGTGGATGATAATGCGGGCGCAGGGCAGCCGCATGAGAACATGCAGCCATGCCTGGTTGTAAATTTCGTAATAGCCCTCCAAGGACTATATCCATCCCGAAGCTGACCGGACCGGCGGGGTCGCTTATCGGCCCCGTCCTATCTTTGCGACCATGATCAAGACAATCTCGCTTCGGCCCGTTCTTCCCGAAGACGAGCCCTTCCTCTTTCGCCTCTACGCCAGCACTAGGGAGGAGGAGCTTGCGTCCTTCGGTTGGGGTGGGGCTGATAAGGACGCCTTTCTGCGGCTCCAGTTCAAAGCGCACCAGCACAATTACGCCACCATATCTCCCGAGGCGGACCAGAGGGTAATTCTCCTGGACGGCCGACCGGTGGGAAACCTGATCGTCATACGGGCCCAAAAGGAGATCCGTCTGGCGGAGATCGCCCTCCTCTCGGAAGATCGAAACGGGGGAATCGGGAGCCTTTTGATCCGGGATCTGACGGAGGAAGCAAAGGAGAGGGAGCTGGCCCTCAGGCTCCACGTGGCGAAGTCCAACAGGGCGATCCGGCTCTATCAGCGTCTGGGGTTCACTTTGATCGGCGATACCGGCACCCACTTTTTCATGGAGTGGAGATCCGAAGCCCCATGAACGTTTTTCTGCTGCCCCGGCTCTTTTGACGGCGGATCAGGGTCTAGTTGAAGACCGATTCGTAATAGAGCCCCAACTCGTCTTGGCCCACGGGAACCATGAATATCTCGATATCGCCCATCTGATTGTGCTCAAGCCCGCGAATCTGCTGCTTGAGGAAGGGTTCATGTGGACCTCGGAAGAGCGTCGTGAAGGGATCTTTGCAGTTTTCGTTCGGCTCCGATCCTGGATCTTTGCCAGGTTTTGAGAGGCCTTTGACCTCGATCAGGACCAGGTCGATCTTCTCTGAGGAATCCAGGCGAACCCTGAACCGTTCGCCCAAATGCCTGGAAAAAGAGGCTTTGTTCAGATTCTCTGTCATCTTACGTCTCACCTATCTGGGTTGCTAGATTCATCCTCTTTAATTAAACTATCACAAAAGACTTATCTGGAAAATGACAACATAATCATGAAAAGAGAGCTGAGGCCAGAAAGAAAAAGTAGGTGATTTTTATGGTTTCTGAGGTATATTTTGCCCCTCTGAGGGCCACAAACCCTGATGAGAGCAAAGCCAGCCGGGTGAGGAAGCTCTTTGAGGCAGCCGGGTTCGAAGATCTGATCCAAGAGGGAGATCTCACAGCGATAAAGCTACATTTCGGCGAGCGGGGAAACGACACCTACGTAAGCCCAGTATTCGTTCGCCAGGTGGTCGAGAAGGTTAAGGAAGGCGGAGGAAGGCCCTTTCTCACCGATACCAGCACCCTCTACGCCGGAAGCAGACAGAACGCCGTCGACCACCTCATAACGGCGATCGAGCACGGGTTCGACTACTCTGCGGCGGGAGCGCCTTTGATCATCGCCGACGGCCTATTGGGAAGAAATTTCGTCGAGGTTGAGATCGGAAAAAAGCACCTTTCGAAGGCCAAGATCGCAGGAGACTTGGCAGCGGCTAACTCCATGATCGTCGTCACCCACTTCAAGGGTCACGGGATGGCGGGCTTCGGCGGTTCCATAAAGAACCTGGGGATGGGGTGCGCGCCGCCTTCGGGCAAGGCCGACCAGCACATCGCCTCCCAGCCTGTCGTGGTGGAGGAGAAGTGCAAAGGGTGTGGGGTGTGCGTTGCAGTCTGCCCGGAATCTGCCTCCGTCCTGGAGGGTGGCAAGGCCTGGATCGACCCCGAAAAGTGCGTCGGGTGCGGAGCCTGTCTTGTCGCCTGCCCGGAGGGCGCGATGAATCTCGACTGGGAGAAGATGCCGGGTTTCATCGAGAGGCTCATCGAGTACGCCTTCGGGGCCGTGTTGGGCAAAGATGGAAGGGTCGGTTTCATCAACTTCGTGATAAACGTCACCCCGGACTGCGACTGCGTCCCCTGGAGCGACGCTCCGATCGTTCCGGACGTCGGGATTTTGGCGTCAAAAGATCCAGTGGCCATCGATGCCGCCAGCCGCGACCTGGTCAACGCCCAGCAGGGTCTGGCGACCTCCGCATTGCAGTCCCATATCGGAAAGGGCGAGGACAAGTTCAGGGGCATATGGCCGAAGGTGGACGGGAACCTCCAGATAAGCTACGGAGAGGAGATCGGCCTTGGGTCCTCCAAATACCGGCTGATCGAGATATGAGTTTTCTCTGAGAGGCGGTCGGATCGAGGTCGCCGTTTCTCGGCGGCCCATTCGTCCCTCAGATCCGTGCTGGTTCAGGCGTCTGATTTGGTTGACGATTTTTGGGCTTGAGCCGCTCGGATGGATGCGGTCGCAGACTAGAATTGGCTCCAGGAGAAAGTGAAGGCAGGGGAAATTGACGACAGAAAAGTTTAACGTGACTTTATTCAAGAAAGAAGCCGGGTGTATCCCAGATGAACAAAAATTGGGGCGAAAAGACGAAATTTCACATGAATAATTGTACACAAAGTAGCAGTACTGGCGATATTTTTGAATTATTAGGGGAAATCTGATCAATGGTCACGGAGATTAGAGGTGGGTGGAAATGACGGAACTGTTCAGGGAAGTTGTGGGCCGGGCACAAGAGGAGAATAGAACGTACCTTATGGAGCACGAGTGCAAGGCGGTTCTCGAGAGCCTCGGGATCCCGACGACGGGAGCCGAGGTTGCCAGATCTGAGGAGGAGGCTGTCCGGATGGCTGAATTGATCGGCTACCCCGTGGTCCTCAAGATAATGTCCCCGGAGGTCGTCCACAAGTCCGACGCGGGCGGCGTGAAGCTGGACCTGAAAGGTCCCGACGCTGTGAGACGCGCCTTTGGCGAGATCCTCGAAGCGTTCCGGGACGAGGAGGTGGTCGGGGTCGCGGTCCAGAAGATGGCTTTGCCCGGGACCGAGGCGATCGTGGGGGTCATGAGAGACCCCACCTTCGGGCCGATTTTGATGTTCGGTCTCGGCGGCATCTTCGTCGAGGTCCTCCAGGACGTATCCTTGAGGTCGATACCGATCACCGAGTCCGACGCCGACGAGATGATAAAGGGAATAAAGGGGCATCCTCTCTTGGAAGGGTATCGCGGCCGCTCGGCGGATATCCCGGCTTTGAAGGGCCTTATGATGCAGATCTCCGACCTCGTCGTGAAACACCCTGAGATCGCCGAGATGGACTTAAACCCCGTCTTCCTCTACCCGGAGGGCTACAAGGTGGTGGACGCAAGGATCATAATCGGCGACGTTCCCGAGGCCGTCGAAACGAAGGCTTCACAGATCCAGGACCTTCACGACCTCTTCTACCCGAAGAGCATCGCCGTCATCGGTGCCTCTGGGACGAAGGGAAAGCTCGGTTGGAACGTCTTTTGCAACCTGATCAATCACGACTTCAAGGGCGAGCTATACCCCATCAACCCCAAAGCCGAGTCGATACTGGGGATAAAAGCTTACCCGAGGATCAGCTCTGTGAAAAAGCCGATCGACGTTGCCGTCATCCTCGTCCAGGCGAGCATGACGTCGGAGGTTGTGAAGGAGTGCTGCGACTGCGGCGTCAAGTACGTGATCGTCGAGTCCGCCGGCTTTGCCGAGATGGGCGAAGCTGGAAGGCAGATAGAGGAGGAGATGAAGGCGATCACTGACAGCTACGGCGTCAGGCTCCTTGGCCCCAACTGCTCGGGTATAATAAACACCCACTGTAGCATGGTCCAGTCGATCGGGATCGTCGACGCCCTCTCCCGCGGAAACATCGGCCTCATATCTCAGGCCGGTGTCTGCGCCGCCGGGATGCTCTGGGGTCTACGCCACATCATGGACTTTGGGATCGTGGCGACGATCGGAAACAAGCTCGACATCAACGAGACAGACATGTTGGAGGCGGTAAGCCAGGATGAGAACGTGAACGTCATCAGCATGTACCTCGAGTCGGTGAAGGGCGGAAGAAGGTTCATCGACGTGGCGAAAAGGATCACCAAAGATAAGCCGATAATCGCCCTGAAGTCCGGTAGGACTGAGGCTGGGAAGAAGGCGGTCGCTTCGCACACCGCCTCGATTGCGGGAAACGACCTCGTCTACAGCGCCGTTTTCAAGCAGGCCGGGGTGATCAGGGCGAGAGACTATGAGCACATGTTCAACCTCTCGAGAGCCGTATCCAAGCAGCCCTTCCCCAAAAACGAGGGCGTCTTCATAATCACCTACGCGGGTTCCCTCGGTGTCATATCCGCTGATGCCGTCATGGACGAGGAGATGAGGCTCTCAGAGCTCGAACCCCACCTGAAGGAGAGGCTCCTCGACCTATTGCCGGAGTACGTCGGTGGCCTGAACCCCGTCGATTATACTTTCAGCATGGATGCTGAGACGGTGAAGAAGACGATCGAGATCGGGGTCGAAAGCGAGGACGTGGGAAGCTTCATAGTCATACTCCAGGCCGAGATTTTGGGAAGCTATGTCGAGCCTCTGGGTAAGATCGAATACAGAGGAAAGCCGATCATGGTCTGCGTCGCTGGCAAGGAGTTCGCCATGGACGACGTCATCAAGATGGAAAATGTGGGAATTCCCGTCTACCAGACCCCAGAGCAGTGCGCCGACGCGATATCGGTGATGTACAAGCACTGGCAAATGTCCGGATAAATCCAGCTCGTCTCCCCTCAGAGCCTTCTTGCTCCGAGGGGATCATATCTCGCCCTGGAACTGAAAGACTCTGGGGGGAGAGGGCAAGAAGGGCCTTGACACGGCACCGGTCAGTACAGCTTCTGGACGTCCTGGGGCTCGGTCCAGTTTCCGCCTTCAAAGATCCTGATAGAGGATCGGTTCTGGGCGAACTCCATCGTCCTTGTCCAGTTCTTGCTGGACGGTAGATTGCTGGGGTCGATCATCCTGTTCTCCCTCGGGCTGGCTGCAAAGAAGGGCTGGTTCGCCATCGCCAGGCTTTGGTTCTCCCTCTCCTCGACGAGCTTTCTAGCCACTTTTCCCAGGACCGAGGGCGTTTTCGGCGATCCTCCGAGGGATGCCGGTTCTTTAAAGATCCCCGAGCCAAAGTGAGTACGGTATTGGCTGTGGTCGACCTTCGAGGACGTGCCCCCCGAAAAGAATATGGGGTCTGAGAAGTAGGACCGCCACTCTGAGTAATTAGGTCCGCTTCCGTCCAGGTAGTCCGCGCTTGTTTGGCCGGTCGCCAGGACCAGGCCCGATACCACTAAAATCAAATAACGGTTCGAAATCATCTCCGAATCACACTCCCCAGAGGTGAGTATACCCGGCCGAACTTAAATTTTTCGCCCAGTCAAACAGCGCACCCCGCT
>DUKF01000188.1:0-2123 GCA_013329455.1 Methanotrichaceae archaeon
CTTCATGGCGTTTTCCGGGGAGATCTTGCCGTAATGCTCGTGGATCAGCTGTCCGTACCTCTCAAACCGGCTGGGAGCCTGAACGTAAAAGTTGTACGGGTCCTTGAGACTGGCCTGCCAATTTTCGATGGTGGATATGTCCTCGATCTCGTTGACTGGGGCCTGGTCCGCCACCATGTTGTACCCCGAATAACCCATCCAGCCGGGATAGCAGTTGGAGTGGTTCGTCTGCCACATCGCCTTCACGTCAGGCATGGGATGCCGAACGCAAACCATCCTGGAAGAGGTCTCCACCACCGCCGCACGTTTGGCCTTGGCATCGGCCACGTGGTAGGCGATTCCGGCTGACAGGGGATGATCCCGAAAGATCCTGACGGCGTCTTCCACAGAGCTTGCGTGAGTCAAGAGAAGGCGGGTGAATACGGCGATGCCGCATCCCTCCATGCTCTCGTGCTGCATGGAGCTCAGCTGAGTCATCATCTCAAACCCGTCCTCGTTCACCCCGCCGTCCAGCCCGATCATCCCAGGATAGGTCATGAAGACGTGGCCGAACCCCTCGTCGGGATCAGCCACCACCATCATCCGGCAGTCGAGCTGCTCGGGCATATTGAAGTTGTCCTCGTTTTTGCCGAAGATCATCTTGCCGTCGCCGCCTGCCCACTCGTCCCAGGCGCAAAAGCTGCTGCATCCGCCCCCCGGCGGCGCCAGTGGTGGCAGGGGCAAAGCCGAGGGCGCAGAATCGTCCTCGCCGTCGCAGTCGACGTCGCAATTCCAAAAGTGAGGATGGCAGTAGATGCACCACTGGTCGTAGTTGGTATTCCAGAGCAGGATCTGATCGAGGGTCGCCGTCCCACCCGCATCCCTCACGCCGTCGGCGATCCCCACCATCTCCTCCACGAGCTCCTTCGGAAGGAACGGCTCGGCCTTCTTCTGCCCGATCCAGAGCATCTCATCCGCCCGTTCGAGATCCGAGTTCGTCTGGGCGGCGACGTAGGCGGCCGTGGCCAAAAGGGTCCGGTTCACCATGAGATCTATTTTATCAGCCAGCAGGCGGCCGTGCTGGTATCCCATCTCGTAAGGGCTGCCTTTGACGTACAAAATCTTGATTCCGTTTTCGTCTTCGAACCGCGCCTTTTCAAGTATTTCATCCTGCTTCATATCCGCCCCTTCTTTCGAGATTCTTCTGAAACTACAACCCAAGTTTGCCCACCAGCGCGGGCATGCGCTACCCAGATTTTGGTATTGGCACTTATCTCTGACCTCGATCAGCCCGGCCACAGTCCGGGAGAGGATGCCTAACACCAACCGGCCGGGGATGAAACACGCAGGAGGAGGGCCGGCCATCCCCGGCCCCCTCGCATGGCGCCCGCCCACCCCTGCGCAGGCGATTCTAGTAGCATCGCCCTCACTTTCGCAAGGCTAGCCAGCCCGTTACCGGACAGGGTGAACGGTTCGGTTCTGGGCGGAGGCGGACCATTCTACAGGTCGCATTTTCACCAGACCCTATGTCATGAGCTTTGCTCAAGCTCCTTTCAGCTTGCGGCATCGTCGAAGGAGGTATCAGCGGAGTAGGAATACCTGACACGAGCTGACTCATCTGCAGGATCTACTGATATTACCTGGAACTTGACATAACCGTCATAGCACTTGGCAACGATTGTATGCCCCACCAGGAGAGGTGGTATCAGAGGTGATTTGTCCCATTCTGCAGGAACCTCTCGTACCGTTGAGATATCGACCGCTCCCATGTCCTTGGTCTGGCTTTCGGAGTTTACATTATCCAGATGGACGTTCCTCCACCAAAAGTAACCACTATCTCGAGGATAATTCGGGTGAGTTGACGCCATAAGGTCAGACTGCCAGCTTATTATCTCTCCATCGTAGGTAGAGTATTCACCAGTGGCACCGTCGGAAAAATCAAATCCTGAATGAGTGAGAGTCGCCTCTGGATATGACGTTATTGTACCATTAGAGATGTCTTGGACCGCTCCAATCGTTGTATTAACGATTCCGTCCTTCGGTGCCCCGAGATCGCTCTGCCCAATCCCATCTCCGGTCGCCAGGAAGGTGTACCCGAGGTTGTGGGATTTGCCCTCAAGGTCGCTGATCCCGACAAAGTGCCA
>DUKF01000188.1:2138-3202 GCA_013329455.1 Methanotrichaceae archaeon
TTTCTGGTGATCCAGTTGTGATTCTTGCCGTAGAGGTCGATCCTTGCCCTCATATCGTCGGGCGAATCGGTCAGCTTCACCTCCAGAGTCCCGGGACTTGCCACCCAGAGCTTGTAGAAGTCGACGTCACCCTTAGGGAAGATGATCCCATTGGCCGCCTGGCCGAAATTTATCTCGGTGGCATCCCCGATTACGCTGTTCGGCTCGCTCGCGTCCACCACCGGCTCAAAGCCGACCTGGAATGCGTACTCGACGTTGTGAGACGTTCCCATGAGGTCGCTGATCCCGACAAAGTGCCAGCCGGGGTTTGCAAGGTCCAGCTTCAAGGTCGTCAAATCGCCGGGGTTTGAGGCGTCGGTTCTTGTGATCCAGTTGTGGTTCTTGCCGTAAAGGTCGATCCTCGTCCTCATATCGTCGGGCGAGTCGGTCAGCTTCACCTCCAAAATCCCAGGGCTTGGGACATTGAACTTGGTGAAGTCACCGTCACCCTTGGGGAAAATGATCCCATTGGCGACTTTGCCGAAATCGATCTCGGCGGCATCCCCTATCTCACTGTTCGGCTCTTTCGGATCGACGACCGGCTCAAAGTCCACCACGAATGAGTACCCTGCATCGTGAGACTTCCTCTGAAGGTCGCTGATACCGACGTAGTACAAACCAGGATTTACGATGTCAAGCGTGAGGGTCACAAGGTCGCCGGGGTTCGAGGCGTCTACCCTCGTGATCCAGTTGAAGTTCTTGCCGTAGAGGTCAATCCTCGTCTTCATGTCAGAGGGGACACTGTCGAGCTCCACGTCCAAGATTCCGGAGCTGTTGACATAGAATTTGTAGAAATCCACGTCGCCCTTGGTGAAGATGTCTCCTTTCGCAGCCTCGCCGAAATTGATCTCGGTGGCGTCACCGATCTCGCTGTTCGGCTCGCTCGAATCGACGACCGGCTCAAAGTCCACCACGAATGAGTACCCTGCATCGTGAGACTTCCTCTGAAGGTCGCTGATACCGACGTAGTACAAACCAGGATTTACGATGTCAAGCGTGAGGGTCACAAGGTCGCCGGGGTTCGA
>DUKF01000223.1 GCA_013329455.1 Methanotrichaceae archaeon
TCAGGATCAGGTCGCATCCCGCTTTGATCCCTGCCCGGATCAGATCGGGCCGAAGGGTATCGACGCTGACGGGAAGGTCTGTCGCGCCCAACGCCGCCCGAACCGCGCTGGAGACATCAGAGGGGGCGGCGTCCAGGGGCAGACCCAGATCGATCATGTCCGCCCCTGCCATCTCGTAGCGTCTGACCTTCTCGGCGAGGCCTGAGTCGTCAAAATGTGTTGCATCGACGATCTCGGCCAGGACTTTCATCCGGCTCTCGCCGCCGACCTTGACGCCTTTGATCACCATCGGCGCTTTCGCTCCCAACTCCAGATCCTTGATGGCGACTCGCGCTTCCTCTCTCATCCTCTCCTCGAGGAGGACGCAGGCCGGGACGGTGGTGGAGAGCTCGACCTCGCCGAGGAGCGGCAAAACGCGCCTGAGGTCGACGGCGTGCTTCGGCCCGAGCCTGATCTTCGTTTCAAGCAGAAGCTCGACAGGACCGAAGTCGGCGGTTATGGCTCCAGGAATCAGTATTATGTCGTAGCCCGCAGGCTTGGCATCCCTCACCATCTTCGGGGTTATGAAGGAGGCGACGTCAACATCCATCACCAGAACGTCGGCCATGTCCCCGACCGCTCCTCTCACCATCTCCTCGGCGAGCCGTCCCGTCACCACCAGCGCTCTCATGGGGTGGTGGTTGGCGGCGATGTGTGAAAAAGGCTGTGGATGTGGGCGACAGAGTCACGAAAAATGGTTCAGAAGAGCCTATCGATGAAGCTAACTGAGACCTTAAATTGACAGGGGGCAAGGGAAATATATAAATCATACAACATAAAGACCGTAAGTAGTCAAATTGCGGCGCCTTAGTGTCTTGGTTTTTAGGACGGCCCCCAAACACGTTGCACTATTAAACCGCATATATTGTCCCAAAATTCCAGAACACAGCAACCGTTTGTCGGTTATATGCTCATCCCCGCAACAGATCTGGGGGGGGGGTATTCGATAAAAATAAAAGAGGCTATATCTTTTTATTGTTGGGCATATACATTTATTATTATTATTCCATTTTTCGGCGGAACAACCATAACTCCTGTATGAGGATCTCCAAACCATTGCGTCGCGTTTGGCCCATAAACTTCCCAGGATTCTGATTCCAAAAAAGATTTTATCTCTGATGCAAAAATCAACGCTTCTTTATCTCCATTCTGATAATGCAATTCTATTTTATTATCTTTAAAATCGTTTAACATATAACTCATCCGAGATTTATGATTGTCATCAAAATGTCTTTGTTGCTTTACTCCAATATTTACTTGATTAGCAGTTATTCCACCTTTTTGATCATAACTAGTTACTTTAATAGTTTGTTCAGTTATTTCTTCACCACCTGGATATATGTCCACATATTCGAATATTGTAACAATTGCAGCCATTAAAAAGATAAAATAAGCTAATTTTTTAAACCCACTCCAAGAAGTCAACCTACTCACAAGTGACAAGGCCATAATTCCCACCAAAACTCAAGGACACACATAATCTAAGAAAAACATATCGGCTTTAGTTGTGTGACCCTCTTATAATTGAGTAACCAGCTAGTCACATAACAAAAGTAGAATCAACGAAGCCCCTTCGCGCCCCTCGCTCGCCCTCCGCCATCCCAGCCGCAGATTTTCCCGCGCCGCCCGACCTTCGGCGCTCTGCTGGGCGCGTTGGTTTGCAGGCTTTGGTGAAAAAGGCTGTAGAATTAGTAGGGAGGCGTAAATTTGCGGCGGCACATCCCGCATCAAACTGTGATCCGCTAAAGCTCTAAAAAAGTCCGAGCCCGGCCGGAACCGATCGGCTCACTCGTCGATGTACTCCGTAATCCTCGTCTGGGCGAGACGGCAGACCTCGCCGGGTATCTCGATGGGGTAGATCCCTGTGAGACATCCCATGCAGAGGTTTTCTTTGGGGATTCCTACCGCCTTCACCAGGCCTTCGTGGCTTATGTAGCCCAGAGAGTCGGCGTCGATCACNNTCACCGCCTCGACACCGGCCACAGTCTTGTGGGCCGCGATCAGCTCATCTCTTGTGGCCATGTCTATCCCCATGTAGCAGGGCGCCATGATGGGAGGGCTCCCGATTCTCACGTAACCTCCTTCGCGCCGGTGCGCCTCACCATGTCCACAATCCGCCTGCTGGTCGTCCCCCGGACGATGCTGTCGTCTACCATGATGACCCTGTTACCTTCGATGTTGGGGCGGATAGTATTCATCTTCAACCTGACTGCGATCTCCCTCTGCTCCTGGTCCGGCATGATGAACGTTCTGCCGATGTACCGGTTCTTCATGAGACACTCCCGGTACTTGATGTTGGATCGCTGGTGGTACCCGATTGCGAAGGTGATTCCAGAGTCGGGTATCGGCGTTACGGTATCCGCGTCCAATGGATGCTCTTCGGCCAGTGTGGCCCCAATCTTGACCCTCACATCGTAGACGAGCCTTCCATCCATGATGCTGTCGGGTCGCGCGAAGTAGATGTACTCAAAGACGCAGTGAGCCGGGCACTGGTGATGAGATAACTGATAAAACCGGATATCTCCATCTCTTGCGATAACCATCTCGCCGGGCCGAACATCTCTTACGAGTGTTCCATTCAGGGTGTCGATGGCGGCGCTCTCGGAGGTTATGATCACATCGGTCTCGGTCTTCCCAACGCAGAGGGGCTTTATCCCCAGAGGGTCCCTGACCGCTATGATCGTATTTCCCATCAGAAGAACGACAGAGTAGGACCCGACAGCCTTTCGCATGATGGTCCGGACCGCCTCTGCCGGGTCCTCCTGCTCCAACATCGCTTTGACGAAAAGACGAGCCATCACCTCGGTGTCGGAGGTGGAGTGAAACACCTCACCTTCGGCCTCCAGCTCCTCCTTGAGCTTTCCGGAGTTAACGAGGTTGCCATTGTGGGCGATGGCCACCGAGCTGTCCTTGTACTTCACCAAAATAGGCTGGCTGTTCTTGAGGGCCGATTCGCCCGTGGTGGAATATCTGACGTGACCTATGCCCGTGGGCCCTTCTAGGGCATCTATCCGGGCGTTGTTGAAAACCTCGGCGACGAGGCCCATGGCCTTGTGGGTTCGGACGACCTTACCGTCGTAGACGGAGATGCCGGCCGACTCCTGGCCCCGATGTTGAAGCGCGTAGAGGGCATAGTAGATCGACTTGGCCACGTTGCGACACGGATCTTCTGAGGAGATCCCTACCACGCCGCACTTGTCCTGCAACCCGGACCTCCGCTCAGTTGCTGCAGTAGTTGCTGCTGTATTTCTGCCAGACGTAGCCCCGGAGCCTCTTGGACTTGCCAAAGCCACAGGATGCGCAGGTCTTGTTATGGAAGTTGAAGGATACCTTGCCACAGCGACGACACTTGACGTGCGTCTTCTTCTGGCGTCTTCCCATCGATGGGGTGCCTTTTGTCATTTGTTATACCTCACGGTGAAATGTAAACTACGTTATCTCCTCGGACGACGACCGTTCCGAGCTTTTTCGAATCTTCTTCCTCTGAGATCTCTTCGGTGTTGTCGAGCACCAGGTTCATGTGGATGTCGTAACCCTGAAGCTCTCCCCGAAACGCCCTTCCGTCCTTGAGCTTGACTATTACGGGCCCGTTCAGCGATTCATTTAAAATATCAAGTGGTCTCTGCGCCATCGGCCTCTCTCCAGTCGTAAAGACAAAAGCTATTGCGAGACTTGCGCGTTGCGTATTTAAACTTGTCGGGGAATATAGGTGTTATGAAAATCAAATCCAGGCACCACCTCAAGGGGAGCGAGTCAAAGAAGATCCTCAAGGCGATTGAGCCGTTCCTGGAAGACCCTCAAGCCCTGCGAGGACTATCTCTGGAGGTCGCCGAAACCGATCACGATTTCAACCTCGTCCTTCTGAAGGGAAGCCCCGTCTTCATGATGCTGGAAGGCAGACCATTCTTCACGGTCCGTGGCGCTCTCGAGTTCGCGCCAAAGAGGAACATTGTGATCGTGGACTCGGGAGCTGTGAGCTATATCGTGAACGGCGCGGACGTGATGGCTCCCGGGATCGTAGAGGCAGACCCCGAGATCGGCCCCGGTGATCCCGTGGTGATAGTCGAGGAGAGACACCATAAGCCTCTAGCCATCGGCCTTGCCCTTCTTCACGGCGCCGAGATGCGAGGATCGGGAAAAGCGGTCAAATCAGTTCATCACGTCGGTGACACCCTGTGGGATATGAGCGGATGACCCCTCTGCCCTATCCATCACCATAATAATTTATATCAGTATTTTCACAGACTTATGTCTGAAATCAGATCTGTGGAATGGTGGAACGATATGGGTGAAGATCTCAGCGATGTGATCCGCAACGGATTCGATACCTATCGGCACAACCTGAAGATCAGCATTCCTTTCCTGCTGTACCTCCTCCTCATTTCGGCGATCTTTATCCCAATAGTGATCCTCTTGCTTTTTGGAGGATTCGGATCCGAGGAGCTTATGCCTCTTTGGATTTTGGTTTTTTTGTTGGTGATGTTGTCGGGATTTATATTTTTGGCAGGCGCGGTGGGAATGGCGAGGGAAGCAACCCTTGAGGGAAATACTACCCTCGGGACGATGTGGACTGAGGGAAAAAAGCACTACATTCGGGTCATCCTCGCAGAGGTAGGCCTTTTTGTAATTTTGATGATATGCATGTTCGCGCTTTTAATTCCTCTATTCATTATCGGAGATGCCGACGGATCTGTTATCATTTTTCTCGTTTTTATCTCAGTGATGATCATCTTCTTCTTATTCGCCATTGCACTGGTGTATATCGTTCCCGTCTCCATCGTAGTCGACAACCTCGGAGCCGCTGAGGGAATCAAGAGAGGAATTGGGTTTATCAGATTCAACACGCGAGATATGCTATTGATCTCGCTTCTATATCTGGCGGCGTCAATCGCCATCGAGCTGTCGGTCGTAATCATCATATTTGTGGCATCGGCAATCTTCGGATTTGAAGACGTGATCTTTTCAGAATCGGAACAGTATTCCGACCTCTTCTCGATCCCCGCAAACTTCATCGAGCTGGTGGTATTATATCCGCTCTTCATCGTTTTGTGGACGAGGTTTTACATGGGTCGGACCGGAAAACTCAGCGAAAAGGAAACCGAAATGGCACATCTTGAGACCTCAACAGATAAGAAAGATACGTTTAACCTCACCGGGAGTTGAGAGATTATATGTACGAAGATATAGGAACTCTGATAAAGAGGGGTTTTGAGACATGGAAGCGCAACTTGAACCTGGCTGTGCCCTTCGTGCTCATGGTGGCGATCATGCTGCTGGTTATCATCATGGCGGTTCTGGTCTTGATAACCACATCGCCTGATGTCCTATCCACCACAAGCGACGTCAAAGATCCACAGCAGCTCATGGACCAGTTGCGGGGTTTGATTAACATCAAGCTCTTGGCGGTGGTCGTTCTTGTCGGCATCCTGATATTGTCCCTTATAGCCAACTTTTTCATCGCTGGGGCGATTGGGATGGCAAAAGAGGCGACCGAGACTGGAAGAACCACTCTGAAAGATATGTGGGCTTCGGCAAAGCGACATTATTTGAGCCTTTTTCTGGCGGAAGTTCTGATACAGATCGTCACGATCGCTGGACTTATTGTCCTATCCTTGCCATTCATCTCGGATCTTGTGGCCGGAATCGAGAGTGGCGATCCCAAATTCGGGCCGCTGGTCCTCTGGATATTACTGCTCATAGTCTACATCCTTCTGATATCCATCATCCTGGCAATAGTCCGTTACGCCCTGGTGGTCGATAGCCTTGGGCCGATCGGCGCGATCAAAGCGGGG
>DUKF01000102.1 GCA_013329455.1 Methanotrichaceae archaeon
AGTTTCACAAGCTTCGATGGGAGACCGCGCCAGCTTAACGGGGCGATTTCGCCACGGGGCAGATCAAAACCAGATTGGATGATCGTGGCGGAATTAGCCCAACAGATGGGCGGCCAGAATTTCGATTATAATAGAGCTGAAGAGGTCAAAGCGGAGATCGACCGGTCCCTTGAGAATCGGAAAAAGCCGGAACCTGGCTTCGAACTCTTTCGCATTCCAGATCCAGCCCAAACCGACGAGGATCGGCCCTTTCTGCTGGTGGCAAGACCCTGGCTTTATCATTTTGGGACAGGCACCAGGACCGGAAAGGTGCCGGACCTCCGTCGCTTGACGAAGGAGAACGGCGTTGAGATGAACCCCGAGGACCTCTCGGCTTTGGGGTTCCCGTCAGGAGAGAAAGTTGCCCTTGATTCCGGCCAGGGCAGGATCGTCGTCATGGTGAAGCAGAATCGGCGCGTCCCAACGGGGACCGTCCTGGCCCACGCGTCTTTCGACCTGGAGACGATCCTGCCCGCAGGCTTTCCGGGTCAGAGCAGAACCTGCCCGGTGAAGGTGGTGAGATCCGATGTATGAGATTGTGCACAAAGAGACCCTGTCGCCGGGGTTCAAGCTGATAGAGGTTTCCGCACCCAAGGTAGCGGCGAAGATCCGGCCCGGCCAGTTCGTGATCTTGAGGGTGGACGAGAAGGGCGAACGCATACCCTTGAGCGTCGCCGACTGGGACTCAACGAGGGGTACCTTGACCCTCGTCTTCCAGGAGCTGGGCCTCTCCACGAGAAAGCTCGGCCTCCTGAACGAGGGTGACAGGCTCGCAAACGTCACGGGACCTCTCGGGAAGGCGGCCGACGTGAAGAAGATCGGCACCGTCGTCTGCGTCGGCGGATGTTTCGGGATCGGCCCCGCTTACGCCCTGGCTAGAGCCATGAAGGAGGCCGGAAACAGGGTGATCTACATCGTCGAGGCCCGGAAGGGAGACTTCCACTTCTGGCTCGACCGTTTGAGAGAGGTATCCGACCGGCTCATAATAACCTCCGGCGACGGGTGCGGGGGCTGCGACCGATGGGCGACCGAGCCCCTGAAAGAGGTGATCGAGACAGAGAAGGTCGATCGGGTCCATCTCATCGGCTGCACCTTCATGATGATGACCTGCTCCAGGGCAGCAGAGCCCTACGGTGTCGAGACCAGGGTGAGCCTGATGCCGATAATGATCGACGGGACCGGCATGTGCGGAGCCTGCCGGGTCGCTGTGGGCGGAGAGCGGAAGCTCGCCTGCGTCGACGGCCCCGAGTTTGACGGAAGCAAGGTTGACTGGACCGAGCTGATCGAAAGGGCCAGAAGCTACCTGAAAGAGGAGGAGAAGTCCATGGACGTGTGGGAGCGGGAGAACTGGCACAGGCTGGTGACGGAAGGCTCCGGAAAAGACGACAGGGCGAGATCTGTCAGGTGACGGGCGGCGGGATCGACACCCCATTATCCACCCACCCCCATTATCACCTGGTAATATCCCAAGGCCGTATCCCCTCGGTCAATTCTCAGAGGACTCCTTCCAGCCGTCCCAACCCTCTCTAAAGAGGAAGGCGACGATTAAGAGGCCCACGATCGGGTCGGCCTGCCAGAATCCGAAGATGTAGTTTGCACCAAGCCCCACCAGCAGGGCCACAGAGAGGAGGGAGCAGGCGAGGGTCTCCTTTGAGTCGGCGATGAGGGCCCGGCTTTTGATAAGAAGCCCCAGGTCGTACTTTTTGCGGGCGAGGACCGGCATTATCGTCATCGACAGGAGAGCGATTATTATCCCTGGGGCCGAGGGGTCGGGAATCTCGTTCCAGACGAGCTTTTTTGCGGACTCGATGAGGACGTAAGCTCCTAGAAGAAAGAAGGTTACGGCAACGAACCTGGCGGCTTTCCTCTCGATCTCCTCTTCTTCTTCCTGCGAGCCCGATCGGTGCTTTTTGAGCCGCCATATCAGTATCAGTCCGGATAGCGACTCGACGATGCTGTCCATCCCAAAGCCGACGAGGGCGATGCTGCCCGCAAGGCTTCCAAAGATGATCGAGGCCGCAGCCTCGGCGATGTTGTATATGACCGTGAAGTACTCCAGCCGGAGAGCTTTCTTGTAGGACTCGTCCACTTTCTCTGTCTCAATCGTGTCCACTTTCTCCATATCCACATCCTCCATCTCCATCTACTCGGACAGAGGTTTTGGGATCTTGGACTATTTAGGCACCTGCCACCCGTTCCCCGTATCAACATTCTAACTTGTATCGTCGATCCCAGTTATCAAAAAACATCCAAAAGATAGGCAGGCAACGACAGAAGATTATATTTAGCAGGCAGAGCCTAAGAAATTTGAGATGGCCGCTTTCGCTGAAGCGTGCCTCTCTGAGACGTTCTGGACCGTCAATTCCTCCAAACTGATGATAAGTGAACGACCTTGTCTATGCCCATGCCCGACCCCTCGCTTTCCATGGAAGATGCAGCTTTCCGCGTTCTGGTGATCGTCTCACGACCCCTGGATCTGAACGAGCTTCCGATCATCGCCGATCAATGGGCCTTGCACAGCGGCCTATCAACCGTGAAGACTCCTGCCCATCTGGCCTTTCTCAGGCCGCCGACGATCGAGCATCTCCGCACCGAGATTTTAGGTGGGTACGACATAGTCCACTTCGACGGCCACGGCTCTTTTGCATTGAGCTGCCCCAACTGCGCATATCTGAACGATCCTGATAGCAGAAAATGTGGCCGTTGTTCTGCATCTCTAGAAGGCGAAGAGCCCAGAGGCTATCTGGCCTTCGAGCAGGACGACGGAACGCAAGACGCCCTGGCAGCCGAGGATCTGGCGAGGATGATCAATGCAATGCCGGGAAAGCCTACAAAGCTTGTCATCCTCTCCGCCTGCGAGTCTGCGAAAGGAGGGGACGCGAGCCTTTCTGGAGTCCTGCGCCAAGGCGGCGTTCCCGCGGTTCTGGGGATGAAGGAGACCGTCTTGGTGAACGTGACCGTGGCCCTCTCCCGCGCATTTTACGCTTTCTTAGGAGCGGGCCTGGAGATCGGCGAGGCCTTCGATCAGGCGCTTCTCTCTTTGGCGAAACTGCCCAAAAGCGAGCTGGGGACGGAAGCGGATGAGATCCCAGTCCTGGAGGGCGATGGAACAGGCGCCCGGATCGTCGATCATCCGATGCGTGGCGAGGTGATCGTCGAGAAGGAACGAATCTTCGGGGTCCCAGAGTACGAGTTCGTCGGCGAGTTCATCCGCTACGATCCGCCACGGGGGCGCAAGGGCCTGCTTGCCCGGACCGTTCGCGCCCTCCTGGACGGCGAGAAGCTTGTGGTGCTCACCGGCCAGGGAGGGATTGGAAAATCGGTCCTGGGCGCAGAGGCGGCGCAAAGAATCGCCTGGCGCTATCCGGGCGGCGTCTTCTGGAGGAGCGCGGCAGACGTCGAGAACCTGGGCCTGAACGAGCTTCTGGACGGCTTTGTCAACGTCTTCGGCTACGAGTTTCGAACTTTGCCCGTGGACGCAAAGCGGGACATGGTCCTCGGATACCTGCGGGAGAACCGAAGCTTGATCGTGATCGACAACGCTGAGACGATAAAAGATCCGGCACTCTGGCGATTCTTGGAGGGCATACCGAAGCCGAGCGCAGCTCTGGTGACAAGCCGGGAGGCGCTGCAGCGAGAGGGAACCCACATCGACATCGACCAGATGGAGCCATTCGAAGCGACGCGGCTCTTCATCGTGGAGGCGAGAAGGCGCAACCCGGGATGGGGCGAGCGCCTGACCTCATCCGACCTCGCGGCGCTGGAAGAGATCTCGGGCCACCTGGAAGGGCATCCCCTGGCGATAAAATTGGCCGCAGCGATGGTCGGAAGCGACTCTCTTGCGACGATCCGGGAGAGGGTCCTAGCGGCGCCTCACAAGCAGGTCTCAAGAAGGTTCGACTTCTCCTACAACACCCTCACCGGGAGCGAGAAAGAGCTTCTGCAGAGGTTGGCGGCCTTCGCAAGCTCCGCCACCGAAAAGGTGATCGAACTGGCCTGCGTCCATCCCGAATTCTCCGGTGATGACGCCCTACCTCAGTGGCGAGACGACCTGAGCGAGCTTGTGCGAAAGTCCTTCGTGGACACAGTGCCCATGACAGCCTTTGACGATTTAGGAAACGAAATCACCTTACAGCGCTACCGATTGCACCCGCTCATGCGCCAGTACGCCTCCGGGAAGGCTGGCGAGGAGGCGATGAAGATCCACCGCAGAAGGGCCGCCAACCTGTTCCTGGCATACGCGGTGCAGTTCGAGGATATTTACAATGCACTGCAAGCCGAACACGAGAACCTACTGGCAGGAATGGACTGGGCCTATGCTGCAGAAGAGTGGGAGATGGTCAGGAGTTTTGTATCGGCCACGGAATTTTATTTGAGCACCAGGGGATACTGGAACGAAGATAAAATTAGGCTGGAACAGGTGACGAAAGCCTGCAAAGAATTGGGAGACAAGAGCGGCGTCGCAA
>DUKF01000233.1 GCA_013329455.1 Methanotrichaceae archaeon
AGCAAGCGGGCCGTCCTGCCGTTGCCGTCGTAGTAGGGATGTATCGTCACGAACTGGTAATGGACTAGGGCGGCGATGAGCGGCACGGGAAGCTCTTCCCTCTCCGCCTGCTGGGCCCATCTCACCATGGTCGCCATGAGGGTGGGAACGTCCTTCGCTTCCGGCGGGAGGTAGACGATTGCGCCGGTCACGGAATCCCTTATCACGTTCTGGCCGTCCCGGTAGGGCGTCGGTTTAGGCCTCGCTCTCGCTCCAGCCCCTGCTCTCGACTCCGGGCCCGAGCCTGAGCCCTTCGTCACCATGGCATGGAGGCGTCGGATCAGCTCTTCGGAGAGGGGCTTCTTCTCGGCGGCCCATTCTTCGACTCTCAGAAGGGCTGTCCAGTAGTTTCGCACCTCGGCGACGTCCCTCTCCCTTCCTTTGATCTCCTGGCCTGATATCGCCTCCTCCGCTTCGGCGAGGGTCAGCCGGTTGCCCTCGATCCGGGTCGAGTAATGGGTCGATCGGAGGCGCGCCCGGCGGCGAAGCTCGGCTTCGGCGGCTATGGAGAGTGGCGTTTCGTCCACCACTGCCCGGGCCGCCTCGATCTCCATCAGGCCCCGGGCTATGGCGGGGGTGATGACGTAGCGGGGGTGCCAGGGGGTTTGGGTCATGGGCGTTTCTCTTAGTCACTTCGATGTTCGGAATCTGAAATAATTAAATATTCATTTGTTACACTTTCGAACGGTTCACCGTCATCTCTGCTAAACGGGAATATTCTGGTAATCTTCTAAAATCTGATGGAGATATTGTTTTTATTAATTCTATAAGATCTCCCTCATTTGGCATCTTTTCCTCTTTAAGATCTTCGAGGAAAGCATCTCGGTCCAAATAGTTTGCAGAATTTCGATCAGACTCTATTATTTCAATCATTTGGGGCCAGCGCATAGTAATTACTATCCATTTGGCAAGAAGGTCCAGCCGGATCGTGTCGTACTCCAAAAGTCCACGACGATTAGCGATCAAAGCCTGTAGGCGAAATGTGTTTATAAATCTCTTAATCTTCCGGGGATTTGGTTCCAAATACTTAATCGCGTCATGCGCAGCTTTCCCGACTTCGTTAGATTCATCAAATGATTCGGCAAATGCCTCCTTCTTTGCCTCGATAAATTCTTCTTCAGAAAGGTCAGACCTACTTGTTTGAATTTCAATCGCTGCGTCATCCAACAACTTTCCATCTTTCAGTTTAGCCTTCATTTGTTGAGTTGCTTCTCTGATCTTTCTATTTGATGTCTCTTCTTTAGGTTGCTCCTCTGTTGAGTTGAGTGTTGCGTCGATGAACGCCTTCACCGCGGTTGGATCTGGCTTTGGAATATGAAAGTTAATTTGAATTATCTTCTCCAGAAAACGTTGTCCAAGTGTTAATCCGCTGGAATCATGAGCATCGTCGTCGTAGTCTTCCAGGTCTTTGTATTTCGCACGAATACTGTTCGCCACTGTCAGAGAGTCCATCCCAATGACAAAAACGCAGTGATCTGCATCAAGCAAAACATTGATCGCTTCAATTATATCGGCGACGTGAGAAGGTGCGCAGCGATCTAGGTCATCGATAAATACGACCAGCTGTTTCTCTCCATGTACTGTCACGAGGTCTATAACGCGCTTGAAATCTTCCTCGAACTGAGCCAAAAAACCTATGTTTTGCTCGTATTCAGGATCATGGATATATTGTGTGATATTCAAATCAAAAGGTTTAACTATTTGGTCAAGAGTTTTTTTGCCAGCTGCAAATAAGGCAGGGAATCCTACTAACAAGCCAGTAATCTTGATATTTTGCCATAATACTTGGATTGAATCTTGAAATGTGATCCCTTGTATAAGTAATGCCAATATTAAAACGAATACTCCTATCCAAATAACACCCAATAAATAAAATAGCGACCTGAGCATATTTTGCAGCAGCGACAGCCAATCAAATCGCTTGTAATTCAATTTAAACCAGAATTGTATTTGTTGCCATACGCCAAATCGACTGCGAATCTGGGTGAGGATTTCCAAAGCTAGCGCTGACCATAGTGATTCTTCCTGGTCGTATTTCCAGGCATTAAACCAAATTGTTAAATTTGATTTGTCTTCAGCCTCCTGTGGCGTTTTAATCGTTAGGACCTTTGTTTCTAAGAAGCCTTTGATTTTTTGATAGGTAGTCTTCAGTTTGTCCCCGAAGTTATGTTGACCCGAGGTTTCTTGGGCGTCCATATGATTCTTAATCATGTGCATCAGTGTAGTCTTACCCACCCCCCACTCAGCATCTATGCCTATAGTTAGTGACTCGTTTGATTTTTTATTTTTGATAAAATCAGCCAGTGCTTCTGCGTAATCCGAGTATCCCAGAAGATCAATCTTACTCCACCTATCACCTAACGGGCGAGCTGCAATTTCGGGGGGTTTGACATGAGTTTTATCCTGCATGGTCTTTTTTTGAGTTCCGCCGTCATCATTGGCGGATTCCGATTTTACGACATTTTCACCGTCTACATCTTCAGAGGAATCTTTATCCGACTTACCTTTTCTAATTAGAGCGCTTAAGTATAATCTGTCATCAATATTTCCAAAATCAGCATCGGTTATATCAATAGATCCGTGGAACTCAGTTCCAAGATGTATGAACGATTTTATAAACAAAGATCCTCTGAATGTGGCATCTTTGCTAAATTTAGCGCCAGTAAAATCCGCATTTTCGTCGAACTTAACATGATCGAAATTAGCATATCCTTGAAACTGAACGCTACTAAATGAATTAGATGATAGAAAATGTGCCCTTATGAAACCGGAAGATTGTAGAAACCGAGCACTCACAAAGCTGACATCTTCCTTGAATTGGGCATCATCAAAGTTCGCTTCTCTCTGAAACTTAGTACCACTGAAACCAACAGGACCGCCAAACTGAGATGAAAAGAAAATTGCATCATCTTTGAACTGAGCGCCTCCAAACGACGCACCTTTAACGAATTCAGTGTAATTAAAATTAGCTTGATTTAGAAATTGAGCATCTAAGAAGCCAACATCTCCTCCAAACAAAGTTTTACCAAATGTTACGCCTGAATTAAATTTAACAAAATTAAATTCGACATCTTTGTTAAACCGAGCATGATCAAATGAGATACGATTATTAAAATTAACGAATTGGAAATCGACATCGCCACTAAACTCACAATTATCAAAATCAAATGATTCTCGGAATTGAGAACCTTTTAAATAAAAATTCCTTTTTAACGCAGTGCTCTGAATATAAACTTCGTTTTTGAAGATGCAATAAGCAAAATTCACAAAACCGGTTGTCTCAGAATTTGTAATTTTAATTCTGGATGTTACAAGCTTTAGATTCTCATCTAAGTTCCAAACTTCAACTTCTTTGGCGCTTCGTTTAACAGGTATAAGCTGCAAACTTAATTGAGTTAGATCCAGATCTCCATCGATAGTAACGTTCTCGTATTCTACGGGCTCGCCCCTCTCGATCTTGTCCAGGATCTCGCTGGCTGGAACGATCTTGCGTCCTCCAAAATCATCATCTTCTGGCGTAGCTTCACCTCGACGTGGTCCCGATTACATTTAATTCATAAAAAAGATGGCGCATGAAGATTGTCGAAAAATAAGGCGATCCAGCACATATCTGCCTCGGCCTTTGCTTTCTTCATCCCCCTTTTTGAGCTTATCGAGAACGGTCGAAAAATCACAGTTCAGCGACCTCTACCCGAACTTTCCCTATGAAAAGTCTCTCTTCGATTGGAGCTGCCGCCTGATTTTCCTTCAAGGCCATGAGGTGGGCCTCGATGGACTCTTTGGCGTTGTTCAGGGTCTCATCGATCGTCTCTCCCTGAGAGTAGCAGCCCGGAAGTGCAGGGACCTCAGACCAGAAGCCGCCCTCCTCCGCCTGGTGTATCAGAACTGTGTATTCCATGGTACCCTCCAACGTCCAGCCCGCCTTCCGGGGCAGCGGCCTCAGCAGACCTCCGCCCCTTCCTCTTCCGCACCCTCGCCCTCTGCCTCCGCGAGCTTCTCCAGAACCGGCCTCGTCGAGACCGAGTTCATCGAGAGGCCCAGCTCCTCCGCGCCCAGGCCGAGGGCCAGGCCCGCCATCTGGGTGACGTAAAGGATCGGAATGTCGATCTTTTCGCCGAACTTCTTCTCCAGAAGCGGCTGGTTGGCGTCGAGCATCAGGTGGCATAATGGGCAGAGGGCGACGACGAAATCTGCGCCTGACTCCTTCGCGTTTCGAAGAATCCTGATCAGGGTCTTTGAGGCGGCGTCCTCCTCGGGCATGAAGATCGGGCCGCAGCAGCACTTCATCTTTAATCTGAAGTCGGTGGGCTCAGCGCCCAGGGTCCTGATGAGGTTTTCGAGGATCGAGGGGTTCTCGGGGCTGTCGATCCCCCCGCCGGGTCGCGTGAGGAGGCAGCCGTAGTAGGGGGCGGCCTTGAGGCCCGCCAGGGGCCGGACGACGAGGTCTTCAGGTTCTTTGTCCGAGTCCTGATCTTGGTCCTCTGCCTTGCTGAGGGCTCCGGTTATCGTCTCGATGATGTGCTCGACCTCTTTTTCTCCCTCGTACTTCACTTCGAGGGCCGCGTTCACCCTCGCCCTTACATTTTTGTCTTCCAGGCGGATCATCGCCGCCCTGAGCCTGCTGTAGCAGATCGAGCAGGAGGCCATCACCGGAAGCTCTGTCCTCACCAGGTTTCTTGCCGCAAGAGCCGTCGAGACGATCTCGTTTGAGACGTGGGTTGCGCCGCAGCAGTTCCAGTCGTCGATCTCCTCAAGCTCGACGCCCAGAGCCCTGCAGACCGCCCTCGTCGAGATCTCGTACTCCCTGCCCGTCGACCTCGCAACGCATCCGGGGTAGTATGCAAGCTTCATATCGTGGCCTCCTTTGTCTCTTCCGTCTTCTTCGCCTCCTCGGCCTCTCCTTCATCTCCGAGAACTTCGAAGATCCGCTCCAGCTCCTTGGTCCCTTCGATCCTCTCGCCTTTCACGGCCTCAAAGCTGAGCTCTATCTTCCCCTTCGGGATCAGCTCTGCGCCAAAGGACATTATCTGGACCGCGGACTCTGGGCTTCTTATCATGTACTCGGCCGAGAGGAGAACCTCCGATATCCTGCCGTAATTTCGTATCTGACGGGCGAAGATCCCCTCGAAGACCGAGTCCCTGCACTTCAACCCCTCGTCTTCGTAGATGCTCTTCAGGGCGGCGACGACCGCCATCGGCCTGATATTCCTCGGACAGCGGACGGTGCAGAGGAGGCACGATGTGCAAAGCCAGATCGACCTGCTTTCAAGAGCCTCCTTCTTTTCTCCCTCGAGGACGAGCTTGACGAGCTTTCGGATGGGGGTGTCCATCAGGTGGGCCGTGGGACAGCTTGCAGAGCAGGTCCCGCACTGGATACAGGTCTTCACCTCCTGACCGGCCAGTTTGAGAACCCTTTCTTTGAACTCCTCTCCCTCTGGGGTCATGAACATTGAAGTCGTCACTTTTCCTCACCCCCTTCGGCCAAAGCCTTCGCCTTCTTGATCCTGGCTGCGATCTTCTCGCTCGCGTCACCGATCTCGTCCCTCTCCCACAAGAACCTCACCTTCGGCTTGTTGATCACGGCCTCGACCTCTCCCAGAGCCTCGTTGATCTTCGATTGGAGGTCGGGGTCCCTCTCCGGAGCCTCAATCTCTGGTATCGGAACCTTCTCGATCTGGGGCGGTGCGACGATCCCGGAGAGGTCCGGCCTCTTCCTCGACTTCGACACTATCGAGGATATCGCCTCTCTCCACTCCTCGGCCCAGGGCGTCTCCAACACCTTAGTGGTGGTGACGCGGGATCTATCGACCTCCACAGCGAAGCAGTGGCAAGCGTTGGCGCAGGCCCCGCAGAAGATGCACTGATCTTCTTCGACCTTGATTTTGCCGTCCTCGCCAACATACCAACAGTCGGCGGGACAGACGTTGAAGCAAGCGTGACACCCCATCGGGTCGCATAGGGGAAGCTGCTTTTCGACGAGCCTTATCTCACCCTCGAAGGGCTTGGTGATCTCCATAGCCTCGTAAGGACAGACCAATAGACACCTGCCGCAACCGATGCATTTGTCCTGGTCAACCTCGATCTCGCCCAGAAACTCAAACTCCTCCTCAAGTTCCAGGGGCGTTCCCTCGACGGTGATCGCCTCCTCAGGGCATATCCCAACACATAGACCGCAGTAATCGCAGAGATCCTCGTCGACGAGAAGCTGCTCGAAGGGTACGAGGTCTGTTGGGTGCGGCTCCTTATCCTGGAGCAAGAAAGCCTCGCAGAACTTCGCGCACTTTCCGCACAAATTGCACTTCTCAGAATCAACCTCGATTTTGCCTTTCCCCTTTTCCTCTTCACGCAGAGGTCCGAAGACGTCCCGAGTCGGATAGAAGACGACGGTGATCGCCTCGGTGGGGCAGACCGGCTCGCAGAGGGCGCAGGGAAGACACTTCTCGTTCGGCTCGGCCTTGGAGATGAGGCGGGGGTACTCCTCCATATCCCTGTAATCCTTGTCGTTCGCGATCATTTTGTAGGCGTCAACAGGGCAGAAGGCGGCACACATCCCGCAGAAGACGCAGGCATCAAGGTCGATCAGAACCGGCGGCGCGTCAAGGCCCGTTGCGATCTCGATGACGGGCCCAAGCTGGAGCGCCTTCGTCGGGCAGAGGTCGATGCAGATCCCACATCCGTTGCACTTCTTGTAGTCGTAGTCCAGGACCTTGACCGAGTCCTCAGACCTCTGGATCGACTTGATGTGAGACCCCTCGACCTCCATCTCTTTTTCGATCTCCATCACCATCAGGAACCGCCCCCCGATGGCTCTGGTGCCCGTAGAGCACGAAGCTCAGTTCCCACCGGCCCCATCTCCTTCAGCTCCTCGACGAATTCTCTGACCTCTTTTGCCAGGATCTCGCCCTCGCTTGCGGCGCACCAGATGATCTTGACCCTGCCTGGGTTGATCCCGACCTTCTCGAGGACGCCTCTTAGAACCTCGACTCGCTGGTAGGCCTGGTAGTTCCCTTTGTTGTAGTGGCACTCGCCGAGGCGACACCCGGATATCAGAACCCCGTCGGCTCCGCCCTTCAGGGCTTCGATGACGAATGCGGGGTCGACCCTGCCGACGCACATCACCCTGATCGCCCTCATGTGCGTCGGGTACTGGATCCGAGACGTTCCTGCAAGGTCTGCTCCCGCGTAGCTGCACCAGTTGCAGAGGAACCCGACGATGAAGGGGTACTGCCCCTTGACGGCGGTCGCCGCCCTCACCTGGGCCATGATCTGCTCGTCAGAAAAGAGCCTCATGTCGATGGCGTCGACCGGACAGGCCGCGGCACAGGTGCCGCATCCCTTGCATGCGGCCTCGTCGATGAAGGCGATCTTATCGACGGTTATCGCCTTGCTGGGACAGGTCTCAACGCAGAGCTTGCAGCCGATGCATTTTTCGGTATCGACCATGGCGGTGACCGGATCGAGGGTCAGCTCCCCTCTCAACAGAAGCCTCATCGCCTTTGCCGCTGCGGCCTCCCCCTGGGCGATCGAGACCTGGATCTCCTTAGGTCCCGAGGCGCATCCCGCTATGAAGACGCCGTCGATGTGGGCCTCGACAGGCCTCATCTTGGGATGGGCGATCTCGAAGAACCCGTCTGGCCG
>DUKF01000197.1 GCA_013329455.1 Methanotrichaceae archaeon
CCACCCGGGCGTCTTCAACGACGACTTCGAACATAACAAGGATATGGTGACGGAGTACACCGACATCAAGTACAAGACCATCCGCAACCGAGTTGCGGGATACATCACCCGCCGAGTCCAGATCAGAGGGGCGTAAGGTGGATGTTTGAAGGTGTGTTGCCGGCCATCATCACGCCCTTCAAAGAGGACGGAGAGCTGGACGAGGAGGGCTTTCGGGGAAATATCGAGTTCTTCGGCGAGGCCGGTGTCTCTGGTATAGTCCCCTGCGGCACGACCGGCGAGTCAGCCACTTTGACCTTCGAGGAGCACAAAAAGGTCGTCGAGGTCGCGGTCGACTCTTCGCAGGTGTTGGTGGTGGCAGGTACCGGCTCCAACAACACCAGCGAGGCCGTGGAGCTGACCAAGCATGCCAAGGATGCGGGCGCCGATGCCGCCTTGTTGATCACCCCCTACTACAACAAGCCCAACGACCGGGGCATGATGGCCCATTTCAGGGCGGTGGCCGAGAGCTGCGATCTGGACCTGATTCTCTACAACGTCCCCACCAGGACCAGCATCAACCTCAAGCCCGAGCTGGTGGCGGAGCTGGCCAAGATCGAGAACGTCGTCGGGATCAAGGAGGCGAGCGGGAGCTTATCTCAGGTCTCAAGCATCATCGAGATGACACAAGACGAGGATTTTGTGGTCCTCTCGGGAGATGACAACCTCACCCTCCCGATAATGGCTCTCGGAGGCAAGGGCGTTATATCGGTGGTCGCGGACGTTTCGCCGAGAAAGATGGTGGCAATGGTGGATGCGATGCTGAAGGGCGACCTCAATGAGGCGAGAAGGATGCATTACCAGCTTGCGCCCCTCGCAAGAGCCCTATTCCTGGAGACAAATCCCATCCCCGTCAAGACGGCTACCGGGATGATAGGACTTGCAGCAGGTCCCCTGAGGTTGCCTTTGGCGCCTATGTCCGAGAAAAACGATGAGAAGCTGAAAGAAGTCATTGATCTTCTGGGCGAGTTCAGATGACCGTTAAGATAGCCGTGGCGGGCTCCAAGGGGCGGATGGGCCAGCTGATCATGGAAGAGATCCGAAAGTTCGAGGATCTGGAGCTGGTGGCGGGCTTCGACCTTTTGGGTGTGGGCGACCCTCTGGACGGAGGGGTCAGCGTCTCCGACTCATCGGACCTGGCCGACGTCCTGCAAAAGTCGGGAGCCCAGGTCCTGATCGACTTCACAACGCCGATCGCGACGGTGGAGAACGTCAGGGTTGCGGCGAATCTTGGCGTGAACCTGGTGGTCGGTACCACTGGCTTTTCCGAAGATCAGAAGAAGGAGATGGCTCGCGCGATCGAGGGCCGGGTAGCTGCTGTCATCTCGCCCAACTTCAGCGTCGGCGTCAATCTCTTCTGGAAACTGATCGAGGTTGCGGCGAGATCTCTTGAAGGCTATGACATCGAGGTCATTGAAGCCCACCACAGAAACAAGATGGATGCCCCCAGTGGAACGGCGGCAGAGGCCGTCAAGGTTCTGGCGAAGGCGACGGGAAGAATCGAAGTCGTCTACGGAAGGGAAGGTCGGGGCCTTCGGGGGGACGAGATCGGAGTTCACGCCGTCAGGGCCGGAGACATCGTCGGCGACCACACCGTTCTTTTCGCAGGACCAGGCGAGAGGCTTGAGATAAAGCATCAGGCTCACAGCAGACAAGCCTTCGCCAGCGGTGCGGTCAGGTCCGCAAGATGGGTGACCGGCATTCCCAACGGGATATATGCAATGGCCGACGTCCTGGACCAGAAATAAAACGGCGCTGTGTGGGCATGGCTGTTGAAAGATGTACAGGGTAGATCTGGAGAAGAAATACCTCTTTTTTGAGGGCCAAAAGTTCGAACCCCGCTCAGTGGAGGGGAACTTTGTGGGGTTCTGCTCTCTGTGCGAGGGCGAGCTATGGTCATTCGCCTACTACCAGGTTGCCGAAGGCTGGATGGTGGCGGCCCGCTGCGACAAGTGCGATAAGATGGTCCTCGCCAGATACGATTCATCCTGGTCCTGGAAGGGAGACTTCGATCTGGAGGCGGCGGAGCCTGCGCGGTCCACGACAGAGCACCCCAAAACTTCGAGCATCCTCGACCTACCCAGAGAACAGCTCGAGGTGGTCTTCACTCCCGCAGAGCTGAGGGACATGGAGCGGTGCAAAAGGGGCGAGCCCTACACCCGCCAGAACCTCTACCGGGCCAGGGCCAAGTACGAGAAGTTCGAGAGACTCTTCGGGGTGAGGATCGATCTCTGACGACGAAAGGCCGTCCGCCGGGACAGAGGACCTGAAGTGGGCGGCAGAGGTGCTTTGCCTTCCCGAGAGGGCGAGCATGAGGACGATCAAAGGCCGCCGTCGGGAACTGATGGCTCGATGGCATCCCGACGCATGCAATGATCGGCCGGAGGAGCTCTGCAAGGAGATGGCTCAGAGGATCAACAGAGCTTACGAGATCGTTCTCTCATACTGCGAGAACTATGAGTACCCCTTCGGTGGAGAGGAGCTGAAGAGGGCCGGTGCTGGTGGGGCGTATGAGAGATGGTGGCAGGAGAGGTTCGGCGACGACCCCCTCTGGGGCGGGACGAGCAATAGGAGGAAGGGCTGAGATCCCATCCCCAGACCTCATCAATGGTCTGCGCGCCAAATGCCCAGATCGAAGGAACGGCATCGAGGTGACCGCCGAAGGTTCTTGCATCGCGATTCCCACAGGGTTTTATCTACGCCCCCGATGTTCAGCTTATTTCTGAGAACGAGCCGGAGGCGGAAGAGAACGTCACCTTGAATGGGAGACTTTAGTCCCCACCCGACCAGAACGTGACCTCTGGCAGGATCGAATGTTGTGTCTGAGTCTACCAAGGCGAGACGTGCGACTCGTCCCTCTCCAATTCTCTCGGCTTTGCAACAACATATTTAAATTAATCAGGATTAAGTATCCATGAGAGTGGTGATTCGGATGTTCAGATGCCCCGCTTCGATGATACTGATTTTGATCCTGGCCAGCGCCGGTTCCGGCACCCTGGTCGTCGACGATGACGGCGCAGGAAATTTCACGAAAATCCAGGACGCTATAAACGCATCAGAGATCGGCGACATGATAGTCGTCCTCAACGGTACGTACACCGAAAACGTCGTGGTGGACAGATCCATCGTCTTGAAAGGCGAAAATGATCCCGTGATCAATGGTTCCGGCCTTTCAAGCCCTCTGATCAGGATAACTGCGGATGGCGTCGTCCTCGACGGGTTCACGGTCTCTGGTTGCATCGACGAAGGCCTCGACTCCGGCACGGTTCTCGTCCAGTCGGACGGGTGCAAGATACTGAACAACACCATATGCTGCTCTTCAGGCTACGGCCTATGGCTGCTCGACTCAGAAAATCACCTGGTATCCGGAAATATTGTGCATGACAACGGATACTGCGGCATCTGCCTTTTTAGGTCAAATTTCAGCCAATTGCTCGGAAACCAGGCGTTCGGCAATCGAAAGTGTGGTATATCGGTCTTGGACTGCGATTACGTTACTCTGACGGCAAACCGGATCTACGAGAACGGAGAGGTTGGGATCAACATGGTCAATTCCACGACCGGCGAGATCCGCCTCAATGAGATCTGCCTCAACGGGGAGGATGGGATATTCCTGAAGAACTCCATGAACAACGCTTTTTTGGATAACGAGATCCACGAAAACGACCTCAACGGCATAAACCTGTATCAATCCAGTGCCAACTTCGTTATAGGTAACGAGGTTCAAGGCTCCGGAGAAGAGGGGATCCTCGTCGTCAAGCGTAGCGATGACAACTTGATCGCCAATAACTTGATCAACGAAAATGGCATCAACGGGATCGGAATATACGGGTCTTATTCCAACACGATAATCAATAACGAGGCATCTCTCAACGGAGATAACGGAATATACTCTCGAGATAACAGCGGCGGGACTATGGTCGCAAATAATGAGGTTTACGGGAACTTCAGGTACGGTATCGGCCTTGAGGATAGCAGTTCCAACTTCATCAAGGCCAATCGCGTGCATGATAACTTGAACGGCATCATAATGGTCCGCTGCGAAAATATCCATGTCGCCTTCAACGAAATATCCCGCAACTATTATGGCCTTTCTCTGGAGTTCGTCGAAAGATTCGTCATATCCGAAAACGAGATCTACAACAACTCCAACGACGGACTCCAGATGAAGAGATGCGACGAGAGCAGGATCTGGGATAACGATATACGCGAAAACGGAAATGACGGAGTTCACATATCAGAGTCGGTACATACCGTAATATT
>DUKF01000250.1 GCA_013329455.1 Methanotrichaceae archaeon
CGTCTCGACGTTCTTGTAGCCGACCCCTTTTACGGTGGCTTTCTCGTACATGTAGTTGGCACCGCATGCAATAACTGATAGGAACATGCAGAAAATTAACAGTAATGCCATTTCCCTCCTCGTAGATATACCTCCTACTTCGAATGGATTCTAATATAGTATAAAAATTGTTACTCGAAGTTGTCTTAAATTTCATGGAACATCGGTTCACAAAACGCCCAAATTTGAAAAATTTTTTGTTACGCCGACCTGTAACTGCTCACTCTCAAAAGAAGCTCGCAAGCGTCATCTGTGCAGCGCCTCGCGCCAGCTCCGACTGGGGCTGCCAATCACGCGAGGGCGTATTGAGCCTTGTCTCCATATCGGCCAAGGCCTCCTCCAGGCTCTCGAACTTTCGGGGCGGGCGTGAGAGCGCCTCCCTTGCCGCCTCCCTCACGACCCAGACCCCGAGGGGCGCCCAATACTTCTCCGAGATCTCCCGGACCATAAGGGCCGAGGCCTGCCTCCTCATCTCGGCGAGCCGCTCCAGGAGCGCGAGGCGGGCCGCGTAGTACCCTCCGGAAAGACTGCTGTACCCCTTCTTGGGACCTGGCCCCTCACGGTCCGCGCCGATCCAGGCCACATCTCCCGACCAGACGGATCTCGGGAGCCAGATCTCGACGAGCTCGTAGGTGAAGGCTCCGGGCGTCAGGAGGACCTCAAAATGGTTTCCGAGCCTCTCGCCCGAGAAGAGGAGATAGTCGCCTACGGGCGGGCGGTCCAAGATCTGGGAGATCAGGCGCTTTCCGGCGATGTCGTCGGAGGCGGTGATCGACCACCTGGTGGGAACGAGCTTCCTATTTTTTCCCAGTAGGCCGAGGGATAAAAGCCTCGATATCCCGTCGACCTCGACGCCTGCAGCGTAAAGCTCGCCGACGGCAAGATTGGCCTTCAGGTCCGAGTCCTCGACCACCTCGTCGACCTTCCTTGGAACTGACGGGTTGGTGGTGATCTCCATCTCCTTGACCGAACCTGTAGGGCCGGAGGGCATCATGAACCCGTCAAACCTGAGCCGACCCCTCGGAGGCTTCGTGAAGGTGACCTCGGTTCCCACCGGCGTCGAGGACATGGCGATCTCCTGGGCCTGTTCCAGGAGCTTTCCGGGATTTCTTGCATCCTTCACCTCTACCATCGACCCCGACCTCACCATCGATGACCTGAGGGTGACGATCTCCCCGATGTCCATCCTGGCAAGGTCCGCAGGCCGATAGGCGAGGTCGAGGCTGTCTTTTTCGTCCGCCGGAACCAGGGGGCCTGCGCTCACCTTTGGGTAGCCAAACCGTCCGACGAAGACATCCGGAGGCGATGGCCCCTCGATCTTCGTTCCGAGCTTCGGAAGCTTCGCCATCTCCCGAAAACTGCGCAGGATCGGACAGACCGGCCTTCCGCATAGGCCCTTTCCCTTGCAGCGAACGCACCTGGTCATCTCACCATCAGAAACCGCTTTTATAGGATATAGGCCCTACCATCGGAGCATGATGGAGATCAAGGGCGACCTCATCCCGGCGATCGTCCAGGACGCCAAGACCGGAGAGGTTCTGATGCTCGCCTACATGAACCAGGAGGCTCTGGCGAAGACCCTGGAGACCGGAAAGGCCCACTACTGGAGCAGGTCGAGAAAGCGGCTCTGGCTGAAGGGCGAGTCCTCGGGCCACTTCCAGAGAGTTTTAGAGGCGAGGATCGACTGCGACCAGGACGCGATCCTCCTGAAGGTCGAGCAGGAAGGCGGTGCCTGCCACACCGGCTACAGGTCCTGCTTCTACAGGGATTTGGAGGGAAAAGTGGTCGGGGAGAAGGTCTTCGATCCAAACGAGGTCTACAGGTGAAGGTCGATCCTGCCAGGTACATTCTCGCCTCAAACCCACTATTCAGGGCCGAGGCCGCGGTCGAGGACGGCAGGGTCAGATTGAGGGCTGCTGGGCCCCTAGCCCATCTCCCCTTCGCAAAGTCTGCCCTAAAGATCGCCGACGGCCAGATCCCGGTCATGGCCGAGGACCGGCTTTACCTATCGACCTGGTTTCCACCCATCCCAAGCAGGGCCTTTGACCGCCTCGTCAAAAGCTACCTCAAGTCATCCCTCGGGATCCGAACTCCCGACCAGGTCACGATATCGATAACCGAAGAATGTCCGAACCGGTGCCTCCACTGCGCCCTGCCAGATTCGGGCCACCACCACCGCCTGGAGCCGGCGGAGGTCGAGGACGTCGTAAATCAGATCCTTGACCTTGGAACCACCCTAGTCATCTTCGACGGCGGAGAGCCAGCCACATATCGTGAGCTTCCCGACCTGGTGAAGTGCGTGGACGACCGGGCGATCTCCACCATCTTCACCTCCGGGGCAGGGTTCACCTCAAAACTCGCCCGAGACTTGAAGGAGGCGGGCCTCTATGCCGTCAACGTCAGCCTCGACAGCGCCACCGAAGTGGAGCACGATCGGATGAGGGGGAGATCTGGCACCTTTCGCGACGCCATGAGGGCTGTGAAAAACGCCCAGGACGCAGGCCTTCTCGTCGACCTCTACGCCGTGCTCAGGTCGGATAACGTCACCGAGATCGAGGAGTTTCACAATCTCGCCCAGAAGGTCGGGGCCAACGAGCTGACCATTTTTGAGGTGGTCCCGGTGGGCAGGTGGGCCGACAAAAAAGGGGCAATCCTATCAGAGGAGGATCACGCCCTTCTCGAAAGGTTCGTGATGGGGGCATCGTCACCCCGAGTATTCTCCGTGCCTTCGGCTTTCCGGGAGTTCGGCTGCTTTGCCGGGAGAAACTGGATGCACATTACTCCGGAAGGGGACGTCTACCCCTGCGCTTGCCTTCCAAGGGTTATCGGAAACATCCGGAAAGATCCAGTCAAGAAAATTTGGCATCGAATGGCGAAATTGCCCTTTCTAGGCAGCAAAATATGCCCAGCCCGCCAATTCTAGCCAGAACATCAACACATATATATAGCCGATAATCGTGAAGAAAAGCCCGATCAATGATGGAACTTACACAAATACAGAGAGAGATATTGACCGCTTTGATAACCTTACAACGTCGAGATAGCAGAGCCATCAAGGGCGAGGAGATCGCCTCGATCATCGACCGTAATCCTGGCACCATCAGAAACCAGATGCAGTCTCTGAAAGCTCTCCACCTGGTAGAAGGAGTTCCCGGACCCAAAGGTGGCTATCGGGCCATAGCCACAGCTTACGAGGCGATCAACCTGGACACCACCAAGGACGTGGTGGACGTGCCGATTGTCAGGAATGGATCGCCCGTCGAGGGCGCCACCGCCAACGAGATTACCTTCTATACCGTCATGAGACCAAACCAGTGCAGCGGCATTGTCCAGATAATAGGAAACATCAGGGAGTTCAACATCGACGACGAGATCGAGATAGGGCCGACCCCCGTCAACAAGACTCACATCAAGGGCGTCGTGACCGGAAGGGACGACACCAGCAATCGGCTGATATTCGACATAAAAGAGATGGCCTCGATACCAAAAATCCCGGTGAAAACCCTAGCCCACCCAGCGATCACCATAGATCCCGACATGTCGCTCCTCGAAGCGTGCAGTAAGCTCGCCGATTCGAATGTCAGGGCGGCCCTCGTCGGGAAGAACGGCGACCCCAGAGGGCTCATAAGTCTGGAGAACATAGTCAGAGGCATGGCCGAGGGGAAGAGAGACAAGCCAGTGAAAGAGTCGATGGTGAGGGAGTTTCCCACCGTCGAGGCCGACGATCCGCTCCATGTCGCCATAAGCAAGCTTGGAAAAACCGGAGCGTGTCAGGTCGTTGTAATCGATTCCGACGCACCCAGCAAGATTCTGGAAGCCACCGACCTCATACGCTGCATGGTCCGATTTTAGGATATTTCAGTTCCAGAGTGGCCGCCTTCGGCCGCTTTTTTCAGATTTTCTACATTGCCACCGTAGACCACTACCGCAGGGATTGAGCTTCGCTCGATGATCTTCGCGGCCAGGGGGTCCACTGGCGACCTAGACCCAGCCGATAGCGTCGTCTCCATCGATAGACGGACGAGATCACTGTGGGTCATGTGGTCGAACTTTTTCGCCTTAGGATCGATCTCAGGGTCGGCGGAATAGACGCCGTCGACTGAGGTTGCAACGATCATCTTGTCGGCGTGGACGTACTCGGCGAGGAGGGCCGCGACGGCGTCGGTGGTCTGACCCGGCTGCATCCCGCCCAGAACGACGATCTTTCCTCCAGCAGAGGACTCAAGGGCTCTCGCATAGGTCTCTGGCGGCTCGGGAGCCACATCTTTGCCGAGGGCCGCGATAAGTATCATGGCGTTGAGCTTCGTCGCACCGATCCCGAGGAGGTCGCAGAAGGCCTCACCAGCTCCAAGAGCTCTCGCCTTTTCTATGTACTCTCGGGCGATCTTGCCTCCGCCCACGACCACGAAGATCTGGTGCTCTTGGGCGAGGTTCTTTAGAGCAGCGGCATACTCCTTGAGGCTCTCAGCATCGCGGCCCGCCAGGATGGAGCCGCCGAGGGAATAGACGAATATCATGGGAGGGGGCAGGACTGCAGGTGAATAAAAAGGTTGCTTGTGATTTTAGCTGTTCCATTCGGCCAGTTTTTTGCGGACGGTCTCGGCGCAGGGGCTCTCGATCTGCTCGTAGATCGCAAGAGCGGACCTGGCAAGTGAAATGGCCTCTTCTCGTTGACCCAAAAGGTAAGAATTTAGGCTCATGTAGAATAGTTGAACTCCTTCGTTCGGCCGGTTCTTGATCATACGAGAAACTTTAAGCGCTAGCTCGTAGTACTCGCTGGCCTTACGAGGATCGCCCAGACGGAAGTAAGCCTGGCCAATATTGCCCAGCTGTATTCCTTCGTTCACCTTATCTCCTATATTGCGAGAAATTTTGAGGGATTCCTCATAGTATTTAATGGCTTTACGAGGATCGCCCAGATAGAGGTAGGCATCGCCCGTGTTGCCTAGGTGTATTCCTTCATTCTCCTTGTCTTCGATCTTGTGAGAAATTTTTAGTGCTTGCTTATAGTACTCGATAGCCTTGTGAGGGTCGCCCAGATGAAAGAAGGCTAGTCCCAGGTTGCTCAGGTTGATTCCTTCACCCCGAAGGTCTCCGATCGAACAAGAAATTTTGAGTGATTCCTCATTGTATTTAATGGCTTTACGAGGATCGCCCAAATGAAAGTAGGCTAGGCCGAGATTCCCCAAGTGTGCTATTTCGCCCACTAGGTCTCCGATCGAACGAGAAATTTTGAGCGACTGCTCATAGTACTCGATGGCCTTATGAGGATTGCCAAGATGTGAGTGGAACTTGCCAAGGTTATCTAGGCTGTTTGCTACTGCTTTCCAGTCTTCCATCTCACTAGAAATTTTGAGTACTTGTTCGGTGTATTCTATGGACTTGTTAGGATCACCCAAATGAGAGTAAGCTAGGCCCAGGTTGCCCAGGCTGTATATTGCGAGCTGCCCGTCCCCGATCTCACGAGAAATCTTGAGTGCTTGCTCGAAATATTCTATGGCCTTGTGAGGATTGCCCAGATGAAAGTAGGCTAGGCCGAGATTCCCCAAGTGCGCCCCTTCTGCCTCCTTATTATTTATCTCACGCACTGCAGTAAGCGCCTCGTTCAACCATTCGATATATTTGAAAGGATGCAACCTTAAATTTAAAATATTGCCCATCCAGGCAAAGTCGTTGCACATTTCCGCTATTTCGGTGCACTTGAATTTGTTCTCACTTGCCCACTTCTGCCCTGCCTCAATGTTTATCCAATCTATATCGAAAAGCATCAAGCCCATTGCCAAAAAATCATTGCCTTGCTGAATTGATTCCTCTGCCTTACATAGAGTATTTAGGTAGTACCTGGCGTGTCTCAATTTGGCGGTCTCGCGTCTATAATCATATAATTTTGATCCGGCGAAATCGCGCGCCAGGTCGTGCAGCCTGTAGCGTCCGCCTTCGCCCGTGGCAGAGGGCGAAAAGTCCACAAGGCTCCACCAGATCAGCTCGCCGAGAGCATCCTCGGTGGGTGTATCTTCCATCTCCCATACGGCTGCCGCTCCGGCCAAGTCGAAGTCTGCGGGGAAGATGGCGAGCAATGACCAGAGCCTTTGCAGCTCTGGGGTGAGAAGGTCGTAGCTCAGGCTGAAGGAGGCCTCCACCAGCTCCAGGCGCTCCATGGCATCCCCCAATCTTTTGATGTAATTGGCAACGCTCAAATTCGGCTTTTCTCTCAGGATAGAAGCGGCATTTCTCAGGGCGATGGGCAGACGACCGCATATCTCCGCCAGCTCTTCCGCATGATCGGCAATGCGCTCGCAGATCTCCAGCAGGAGCTTCTTGGCATCATCGAAGGGAAGGACGTCCAAGTCCTTTTCCGTCAAACCTGGAAGAGCAAACTTTTTACGGGTGGTTACCAGAAGGGCGCAGCTTCGAGGCGGGAGGAGCGGCTCCACCTGTTCCCGACTGACGGCGTTGTCCAGCAATAAGAGAGCCTTTTTGCCATGAAGGATTGAAAAATATTTCCCCGCTAATTCACCCTCATTCGAGGGCACATCGAACTCTGGATCGTAGGCCCGAATCACCTGGGCCATTGCCTCAGCCGCACTCAAAGGCTTCTTGTCGGTGCCCTTCATATCCACAAGAATCTGCCCATCGGGATAACGTCCGGCCAGTTTTTCTGCCAGGACAAGAGCCAAGGCGGTCTTTCCTACCCCTCCCATGCCCCGGACGCCAGCAATGACTGCGCCGCGCTCAAAGCCGCTGAGGATCTCGTTTATATCTTTAACTCTGCCCACAAACTTCTGTGGTGGCGGCTGGATTCGGGGAACGGACTGGCTTACAGTAGGCTTGATGATTTGGGTTATGTTGTTACCGAAATGCTGATTCACCGGTCCTTCGGCCACATTAATCGACCCCTTGGATTCTCTCATGTCCACGGCGTCGCCTTCTACAGAGGTTGGTCCATTGAAAGATCCCGAAAGTAGATTTTTCTGATCACCATCGACATTGGTGTGAGGACCAGTGGACTGATCGATCTGGACTCTTGGCCGGCCTTCTTCTTTATCGGAGCGATCTCTGATAAATCCGACAATTTCAATAGCAGCAGATAAAACACTGGCAGCTAAAATCAGAGAAGAATCCTTGATTTGAGGCAACAAATTAAAGAGTAGCGCCAGAGCTAAAAGGAGAATCAAGATGAGTACTATTTTGTGTCTCCTCTTCGGTTTCGTCTCAATTCACCATTTGGAATATCGATCTTATGGGTTTAAAATGTTTGGCAATAGACCATAAAAATTGGACTTAGAACTAGAAAAAATGGTGAAAAAGAGTTATGAAGAGACTCTTTAAATCTTGTCCAGAGCCTCGGCGACCTTCCCGAAGATGGCCTTGATATCGCCCACTCCGAGCACCGTGGCCACGATGCCCCTCTTGTCGTAGTAGTCGATGAGGGGTTGGGTCTGGGTGTGGTAGGCCTGCACCCTCTCCTTGACAGTCTCCTCGGTGTCATCCGCCCTCTGGTAGAGGTCGGCTCCGCAGGCATCGCATTTGCCTTCCACTTTTGGCGGGTTGAACTGAACATGATAGGTGGCGCCGCAATTGCACATCCGGCGGCCGGTGACCCTCTTGACGAGCTCCTCATCGGGAACATCGATGTTCAGGACCACATCGATCTTCTGGCCCAGAGCAGGCAGGATCTCGTCCATGGCCTCGGCCTGGGGTGTGGTCCGGGGATAGCCGTCCAGCATCCAGCCGCCCTTGACGTCGTCCTTGGCCAGCCGGTCCTTGATTATGTCGATGAGCAGGCTATCTGGAACCAGCTTGCCCGCTTCCATGAAATTCTTGGCCTCCACTCCCAGAGCGGTGCCGTTCCTCACGTTCTCTCTCAGGATGTCCCCGGTGGAGATGTGAACCACGCCGTATTTCTCTGCGATCATCTTGGCCTGAGTGCCCTTTCCAGATCCTGGTGGACCGAGTAGTACTAT
>DUKF01000078.1 GCA_013329455.1 Methanotrichaceae archaeon
GCAGCGCCTGAACGTCAGAATCTTTTCGCTGAAACCGCTCGCCGCGGAGCCAGTAGACAGATCAGAGATACCTCACTACTGGGGCTACGAGACGGAGATCGTCCCGAGCCTGGAGGAGCACGTCCGCTCTACANNCCCGCAACCCCAGACCTATTGAGCAGTATGCTGCGGCAAAGCCGACAGCGAGGTCTGGATGTGGTCTTCGGCTCGCCCGCACGCGGCGTTGATGCGTTCTTGAGCAGCGAAACGATGGAAGGATGTTGCATGATTAACACCATACCGCATCAGGGAACCGAAACGGTAAGGCTTGAAGAGGCGATCTTCGCCACCCTATCCGAGGTCAACCTGATGCGATCACTGGAGGGCTAAATGGCAACCATACACCGACCAAGGCGAGGTTCGCTGGCCTTCAGCCCCCGAAAACGGGCTAAGAGCCAGGTCCCCAGGACGAAATACTGGGCCGCTGGCGAGGAGAAAGCCAGAATGGATGGTTTTGCCGGGTACAAAGCCGGCATGACTCATCTCATAATGATCGACGACAAGCCTAACAGTCTCACGGAGGGCATGGAGATCAGCGTGCCGGTGACCATACTGGAGACACCACCCCTGAGCATTGCAGCCCTTCGTGTCTACGAGAAGTACAACGGCGGCGTGAGAGCTGCGGGAGAGGCTTGGTCAGAGAAGCTGGACCCGTACCTCGCAAGATCGATCACCGTCCCCAAGAACAAGAGGGGCGCATCTCTCGATGACATCGGGGCTCAAATAGACAAGATGGAAGAGCTGCGTTTGATCGCTTATACAAGCCCCAAGCTTCTGACAGGCGTTCCCAAGAAGAGCCCCGACCTGATGGAGATTCAGGTAAACGGCAGCAGTATCGAGGACCAGTTCGAGCTGGCCAAGAGCCTTCTCGGATCCCAGGTACCGATCTCCAGCGTCTTCGGCCAGGGCTCGATAATCGACGTTTCTGCCATCACCAAGGGTAAGGGAACTCAAGGTCCAGTCAAGCGATGGGGTATAATGCTTCAGAAGAGGAAACATTCCCGAGGCGGCAAGCTCCGCCACATAGGCAACCTAGGCCCCTGGCATCCCCACCACGTAAGGTGGACCGTCCCCCTGATGGGCCAGATGGGCTACCATCAGAGAACCGAGTTCAACAAGAGAATTCTGGACATCGGATCCGACGGTGGGGAGATCACGCCCGAGGGCGGATTCCCGGGATATGGCGTCATTCGGGGCGAATACGCTATCATCAGCGGAAGCGTTCCCGGCCCCTCCAAGAGGCTGGTCAGGATTAGAAGCGCAGTCAGACCCAAGGACGCCACGGTGAAGACGCCCGAGGTCCTATATGTCAGCACAGACTCGAAGCAGGGATTGTGATGAAGGCTAAGGTTATCGATCTATCTGGAAATGAGGTCAGCGAGACCGAGCTTCCGTCGGTCTTCGACGAAGAATTTCGGCCGGACCTCATAAAGAGGGCGGTTCTGGCGGCCCAGGCCAATAGGCTCCAGCCCTACGGCCCCACTCGTCTGTCAGGCCTCAAGACCTCTGCCCAATCCTGGGGAACCTGCCGTGGAGTCTCCAGAGTTCCAAGAATCATAAACGGAAGGCGGGCGGCCAGGGTCCCCCAGGCCAAGGGTGGCCGAAGAGCTCACCCCCCAAAGCCCGAGGCGGACAGGACCGAGAAGGTGAACACCAAAGAGCGTAGAAAGGCGATCCGTTCGGCGATAGCCGCTACCGCGAACGCCGATCTCGTCAGGGCGAGAGGCCACTTATTCTCAGGCGAATCGGTCGTCGTTGCAAAAGATGACCTCGAGGCCGTTGAGAAGACGGGCGAAGTCCGAAAGTTCCTTGCAGCCTGCGGCCTTTGGGAAGATGTTTTGAGAGCCAAGAACGGCAGAACGGTCCGCGCGGGCCGAGGCAAGATGCGAGGCAGGAAGTACAAGCAGCCAAAGAGCCTGCTGATAGTAGCAGGCAAAGACAGTGGACTGATCAAAGCTTCCAGAAACCTTGCAGGTGTCGACATCACCACGGTGGACAGGCTGAACGCCGAGCTTCTAGCTCCCGGAACCCAAGCCGGAAGGCTCACCGTCTGGACCGAATCCTCTCTGAAATGGCTGGGTGAGACCTATGGTCATTAAGAGTCCGTTCATCACGGAGAAGGTCACCAACATGATCGACTTCGACAACACCATAGAGTTTTTGGTTGATATCAAGGCCAACAAGAAAGAGATCAGGAAGGAACTGGAAGAGCTCTACGACGTCGATGTGATCTCGATAAGGACGATGATCACCTCCAAGGGCGAGAAGAAAGCGGCCGTGAAGCTGGCCGGCGACGGTAGTGCCAATGAGCTGGCCACCACGCTGGGACTGCTGTGAGGTGAGGTTATGGGGAAAAGAATTATACAACAGAACCGGGGTCGAGGAACCCCGACTTACCGGGCACCTTCTCACAAGTTCAGGGCGGAGCTCAAGCACGTAAAGGTGGACCAGGGCGAGACCGTAAGAGGACTCGTGAAGAAGATCGTCCACGATCCGGCCCGAAACGCGCCTGTAGCGAGAGTCGTCCTCGACAACGACGAGGAGAGGTACATTTTGGTACCTGAGGGCGTCTACGTCGGCCAGGAGATAGCATGCGGCGCATCCGCCGAGATCAAGCCAGGTAACTCCCTGCCTCTCGCAGAGATCCCTGAGGGGATTCCCATCTGCAACATCGAGTCGAGTCCAAGGTCAGGTGGCCAGTTCGCAAGGTCCAGCGGAGTCTACGGCATACTCATAGCCCACGACGTGGGAAAGACCGTCGTCCAGCTCCCAAGCGGAGAGATGAAGTGGGTCAACCCCCAGTGCATGGCAACGATCGGCGTCGTCGCCGGCGGCGGCAGGACCGACAAGCCCTTCGTCAAGGCCGGAAAGAAGTATCACAAGATGAAGTCCAAGGCTGGCAAGTATCCCAGAGTCAGAGGAGTGGCAATGAACGTTGTGGACCACCCCTTTGGTGGCGGTGGATGGCAGCATCCTGGAAGACCCACGACCGTCAGCAGGAACGCACCCCCCGGTCGTAAGGTCGGGTCCATTGCGGCCAGAAGGACCGGAAAGCGTTAAAGAGGGATTGTTTTGGCGAAGAAATCAGGATCGAGGCTTCCGAAGAGGAAAGAGGAGTTCACCTATCGTGGCCTCAATGTCGAGGAGCTTAACAAGCTCAACACGGACGAGCTGATGGCGCTTCTCCCCGCAAGGCAGCGAAGAAGGATGAAGAGAGGCTTGACCAAGGATCACAGACGGCTCCTCTCCAAGGTTAAGGATCGAGACGTGGTGAGAACCCACCTTCGGGACATGATAGTCCTTCCCGAGATGGTAGGAAAGACGATCGAAATTTATAACGGCAAGACCTTCAACAAGGTCGATATCATGCCAGAGATGATCGGCCATTACCTCGGCGAGTACTCCCAGACCAGGGGAAGGGTCTCTCACGGCAGCGCCGGTGTGGGCGCCACCCGGTCGAGCAGGTTCGTGCCATTGAAGTGAGGTGTGAATTTTGGGACGACTGAAATATTCCATCATCCCTGAGAAAGAGAAATCGTCCAGGGCGATGGGCACCGAGCATCACATCTCGCCCAAGCACTCTCTGGAGATCTGCAGGACGATAAAGGGGATGCGAGCAGAGACCGCAAGGGAATTCCTGGAGGACGTGATCGCCCTCAAAAAGCCCGTGCCCTTCAAGCGGCACAACAAGAAGATCCCCCACAGGCGAGGCCTTGTGGGCTGGGACGCAGGCAGGTACCCCCAGAAGGCAGCCAAGGCCGTTCTGAGCGTTTTGATCAACGCCACCAGCAACGCTGAGTACAAGGGGCTTGACCCCGCTGAGATGAAGATTACCCACGTGTCCACCAAGCAGGGCAGAACCCTGAAAGGCTGGATGCCAAGAGCCATGGGCAGAGCCACCCCCAAGGACACGGAGACGGTATCTATAGAGCTGATATTGACCGAGGTGAGCTAACTTGGGTGTAGAGAAGAAATTTGTAGAGGACGGCTTTACCAAAGCTCTGATCCACGAGTTTCTGTCCAAGGAGCTCAGTCGGGCCGGGTACGGTGGCATGGTGATGAACAGGACCCCTATGGGGATCCAGATCACCGTCTATGCTGAAAAGCCGGGAATGGTCATCGGAAAGGGCGGGAAGCTGATCAGGAAACTCACACGGGACCTGGACCGAACCTTCCGTCTGGACAACCCCCAGATAGACGTGCAGGACGTGGGCAAGGCCGAGCTGAACGCCCAGGTCGTGGCCAACAGACTAGCCAGCTCCCTTGAGAGAGGCTGGTACTTCAGGAAAGCGGGCCAGACCACCCTTCGGAGAGTCATGGAGAGCGGGGCCCTCGGCTGCGAGATAATCCTGAGCGGCAAGGTGACAGGACCGCGATCCAGGACCGAGAAGTTCCTATCCGGTTACGTCAAGCATTCGGGCAAACCCTCCCAAGAGATCGTTGACCACGGATACGCCGTGGCGGTGAAGAAGCTTGGAACCATCGGGTGCCAGGTGAGGATCGTACCTNNCCCACCGAGGAGACGACCGAGGAACTTCCACCGGTTGAGGAGAAGAAAGACGAGCTGGAGGAGCTTCTGGAAGCCGAGACCGAAGGACCCGTCGAGGAGATAGTCGTCGAGGATCTGGAAGTCGAGATCACAGAGGAAGAGGTCTCTGAGGAACCTGTCCCA
>DUKF01000071.1 GCA_013329455.1 Methanotrichaceae archaeon
GCCTCGCTGCCGGTCGTAACCTTGCCGACGAGCTTTCTCCTCTCCATCACCTGGTCGCCGGTCTCAAAGCCGCCGATGTCTGCGGCCTCCCTGGCGGAAGCGATTATCTTGGACGCTGTCGATTCGCCCACGTCGGCGCAGGCCGCAAGCTGGGCGGGCGAGGCCACTGCCAGGGCCTCGACGCTGTTGAACCCTGCCTCCTTCAGTTTCTCTGCCGTGGCCCGACCTACCCCAGAGAGATCTTCCAGTAATATTTCAGCCATATTTCACCAAATCCTCAATGGACCAAAAGACCCTTCTCGACTTTAACCTCTTTACTCGGGCGGGGCGAAAGTAACCTTGGTGCTCCACCCGCAGCTGACCTCCAGCTCGCCGTTCCAGCCCTCTTTCGCCTGGCAGTCGACGAGATCGACCCGGGAGCCGAGGTCGAGGTTATCTATCAGCTGGACGTGATCGTTCCAGAGGGCGACCCTCACCCTTCCGGTCTCGTCGGAGACGTAAATGTTGGAAACCCTCCCAACGGTGCCGTTGTCTCGCTCAAACTCCCGGACCTCACCAAGGCCGGTGACAAAGCCGGATATGCTGTAGATCGATCCGGGTGCAAGCTCCGAGACCGGTGTGATCTTCTCCTCGTACTCGACGGCATCCTCACTTTTTCTAACCACCGAGTAGCCACCTGCCTGGATCTCGACCTGGCCATACCTCTCCCGCGATAGGGCGTTTATCACCTCTAGGGTCTCGCCATCACAAAGGTCCATCTCTGCCTTCTCGTCCCAGAGGGTGAGCCTGATCTTGCCGGAGTCATCCCCGAGGGTGACGGACCGAACTCTGCCGACGGAGCCGTCCCGCCGCTCGAACTCACGAACAACTCCTGGGTCGACGACCTTTGCGAGGAGGTTGATATCGCCCATGTCGGCCCTTATCTCAGAGATTTTGTGAGGCTCGACCCTCGTTTGGATCTGGGCCTCGACCTCCTCAAACCCGCCCCGATCGACCGTCACCTCGGTCCCGAAATACCCCTCTCTCGTGAAGCCTCTGATCCTGAAGGTCTGATCGACCTTCAACTCGCCGCTGGATACGGCCTCGACGAGCTCGTCCCAGAGGACGATCCGGATGGTCCCGGTCTCGTCGCCGAGGGAGAGGTTTGCAACCCTGCCGGCCGATCCGTCGCCGCGGGCGAACTCGTGGACCTCGGAGATGGATACTATCTTGCCGACGAAGGTGACCTTCCCTGTCTCGGGCCTGATCCGGTCGATCTTCAGCTCCACCTCGCCGAACTCGCGAGCGACTAGCATCGCTGCCGTCCTCCGGTCGCAGAGCTCGCCCATAAGCTGGACTTTCTCCTCGACCTTTCGCTCGAACTCTTGGGGCGAGATCTGACCTGATATCTGGTCGTAGATCTCGCCGATCTCCTGGTCCATGTCGTCCTCCTTCAGGCCTTCCCCACCGGGGACGTCGTCTCGGAAGTGAGCTTGAGGTAGGGGGCGTTGCACCTGGAGACGAAGAGGTCGCAGACCTGGGCCGGGTCGCCGTCCATCAAGATCGCACCGTCATCGATCAAAACGGCCCTGTGAGATATCTCTCGAACGAAGTCGACGTGATGGCTGACGAGAAGGATGGTGGTTTCGTACTCGGCGTTGATCCGCTTTATGGCGTTTGAGACGTCCCGGAGAGTTATGGGGTCGATGTCTCCGAAGGGCTCGTCGAGGATGAGGATCTTTGGGTTTGTGGCCAGAAGAAGTGCGAGAGATACTCTCACCTTCTCACCGCCGCTGAGCTGGTGGGGGTACTTGTCTAAAACCGAGAGGTCGAGGTCCAGGACCTTGAAGACCGGCTCTGCATACTTTTTGGCTTCCGTTGCTGGGAACCTGGGGAATAGCTCACCGAAGACCTCTTTGGTGAGGCCGAGCTTGTCCAGGACCGCTTTCGCATCCTCCTCCGTCATGTCGGTTAGTGTGTAGATCACATCCAGAACCTTGTCGCTTATTTCAAGGTCGTCTGCCACCTCACGGGCGTGCTCGATGACGTCCTGGCCTTTGACTCCGAGCTTGTAGCCGATCTGCTCCAGAACCGTCTCATGGGGGGATAAAGCGAACTCTTGGTACATTATACCGAGGTTTCTTCGAACAGCCATCCTCTCCCTGGAGTACTCCAGGATGTCGACCCAGCTGTCTTCGAGCTTGTAGAGGACGGAGCCCTCGTCGGGCCGCGCCAGCCCCTGAATGATCTTGAGGAGGGTGGTCTTCCCTGCGCCGCTTGATCCGATCAGAGACGTGATCTCGCCCTCCCTGATGTCCAGGTTCAGGTCCTCGATCTTCAACACTTCGCCCGTGCCGACGAGATAGTTTCTCTTGTAGAGGTTTACCACCTTAATGGCGGGCGGAGCGTCCAGCCTGGGAATCAGGGGGTCAGCCTCGCCGAGAAGGGAGAGGAACCTGTCCAAAACTTCCTCGGGTTTTCCCTCATCCCGGATCTCGCCCTTGTCCAGCCAGATCAGCCTGTCGGCCAGGTACCTGTGAACCTCGGGAAGGTGGGATACGACGATGGTGGTGATACCGAGCTCGCGGTTGACGTTCTTGATGGTGTCGAGAACCTCCTGCTTTGTCGCCGGACAGGCCATGGTGGCCGGCTCGTCGAGGAGGAGAAGTTTCGGTTTTTTGGCCAGCTGCCTTGCGATCAGTAGCCTCTGCTTTTCGCCGCCGCTCAGGATCGTGGCGAGCTGTTTCGCCTTTTTCTGCAAACCGACGAGCTTCAGATACTCCATCGACTCTGACATCACTTCCTCGTATTCGGGGTCGTATTTCGTGGGGATGGTCTCGTAACCGGTCTTGCGAGAGTAGACCCGCTTTGCCACGTTGTTCAGGGTGGACTCGGTCCACAGGCCAAAGTCTCTCTGTAGGTGGATGGCGGTGACTTGCCTTTGTTTGTGCATAATCTCCGGCTCTGAGTCGGACGTGATCTCGAGGCCGTCTATCTCGATCCGGCCGGAGTCGAAGGTCTCAACGCCGCGCAGGATCTTCATGAGTGTGCTCTTGCCACTGCCGCTTTTTCCCACA